>NZ_WVTE01000286.1:0-25064 GCF_009939605.1 Rhodococcus sp. YH1
TGTACGAGCATCAGACCTTCGTCCAGGGCGTGATCTGGGGCATCGACTCGTTCGACCAGTGGGGCGTCGAACTCGGCAAGACCCAGGCCCTGGCCCTGGCACCGGCCCTGACCGGCGCGGCGGACCCCGACACCGGCGACACCTCCACCGACACCCTCGTCCGCACCATCCGGCGCCTCCGCCGCACGTGAGTCCCTCGGGCGGCCCCCACCGCCTCGAGGACGCACCGGCGAAGCCGCCCAGAGAAGGGAGAATCATGCCCGCGCCCAAGCTGTTGACCTTGCCCCCGGCGATCACGGAGTCCTGGGACTGGCAGCTGCACGCCGCCTGCCGGGACGCCGATGCCGCGACGTTCTTCCATCCGGACAACGAACGGGGTGAGGCGCGCACCGACCGGGTTCGTGCCGCGAAGCGGATCTGCCAATCCTGTCCTGTGCGGACGCAGTGTCTCCGGCACGCGCTCGAGGCCGGGGAACGGCACGGAATCTGGGGCGGGTTCTCGGAGGAAGAACGCAGAGTCCTGGTGCGGCCGTCGAACAGGGCACCCCATAGCCTGGAGCCGTGTCCGGTAGCCGTCTCCCCGAGATCCGCACGGGTGTCCGCGACTCCTGGGCGGTCGGTCTCGGCCTGATCCCGCTCGGCCTCGCGTTCGGGGTCGTGCTCACGCAGGCGGGCTTCGACTGGTGGTGGGCGCCCGTCTTCTCGACGGTGATCTACGCGGGCTCGATGGAGTTCCTCGCCGTCGGCCTGATCGGTGCGGTGACGCCGGTGGCGTCGATCGCCGCGGCGACCCTGCTCGTGAACTTCCGGCACGTGTTCTACGGGCTGTCGTTCCCCCTGGAGAAGATCCGCAGCCGGCTCGGCCGGGCGTACGGTGTCTACGCCCTCACGGACGAGACCTATGCCATCGTCGCCACCAAGCACCGCGACGAGCTGACCGGCCCGCGGATGCTGACGGTCGCGGCGACCTGCCAGCTGCTGTGGGTCGCCTCCGGGACCGCCGGCGCCCTGATCGGCGCGGCGCTGCCGGCGGGGCTGTCGGGCCTGGAATTCGCCCTCACCGCGTTGTTCGCCGTGCTCGCGCTCGACGCCTTCCGCCTCGGGCGGGACCTGCCGGCCTCGGCTCTCGCGGTGGTGTGCGGCCTCGTCGGGGCGGCCGTGTCGAAGGACGGCATGCTGGTGATCTCACTGGGACTGTTCGTCGCGTGCCTGCTGGTGCGGTTCGTCTACCGCAACAAGGTGGCCCGTGCCTGAGCCGGTACCGGACGCCGGCTACGTCGTCGCTGCCCTGATCGTGATGTTCCTCGTCACCGTGGGCCTGCGGGCGGCGCCGTTCGCCGCGCTCGCCCGGCTGCGGGAGTCGGACGTGGTGGGGTACCTCGGCGCCGCCATGCCGGCCGGCGTGATGGTCATCCTGGTGATGTACACCCTGCGCGACGTCGGGCCGGCGACGTGGCTACCGGCGGTGCTGGGCCTGGCGGGAACCGTCGCGGTGCACCTGTGGCGGCGCAGCGCGGCGCTGAGCACCGTGGCCGGAACCGCGATCTACGTCCTGGCCGGGGCGTTCTGGAGCTGAGCGGTGCGAGCGCCGACCGGCGCCGGGACCGCGTCGGGGCGGCGGGAACGTGCCGCGACGACCGCGGCGACGAGCACCGCGAGACCGGTGACGCACTGCGCGTTGCCGAGGGTCTGCTGGATGGCCGACTCGACCCAGCCGTGCGTCGAGGTGTCCTCGAGCAGGTAGTTGGGTCCGACGAGGAAGACCAGCGTGGCCGGCAACAGCACGGGCCACCACGAGCGGTACCGGGGAGCCAGCGCGACCGCGACGAGCAGCACGCTGTATGCCCAGTGGTGCGTGACTGCGATGGGAGCCGCGAGCAGGGTCGCCAGCGCGATCACCCCGAGGGCGACGACGTGCTCGCCGGCCCGGGTGAAGCGGTGGGCGGCCCAGAGCGCCGCTCCGACGACGAGCGCGACGCCCGCGAGCCACGCCGCGGTGTACGCGTGGCCCTCGAGGCCGAGCCGGGCGAGCAGGCCGCTGAGCGCCTGATTGCGGAAGAAGTCCTGGTCGCCGGCCCGGTCGGTGGCCCAGGCTTCGGTGGTCCAGAAGTACACGGAGGATTCCGGGCGCAGCCAGTACGCGAAGCCTGCGACGGCGAGGAACGCACCGAAGGCGCGCACCGCGGACGGCATGTCCCGACGGAGCAGGAACAGCACACCGAACGCGGCGGGGGTCACCTTGATCGCGGCGGCGAGCGCGATCCCGACGCCGCGGAACCGCTGCGGGATCACACCGAGGACGTCGGCGACGACCAGGGCCATGAGGATGATGTTGATCTGCCCGAACAGGAAGTTGGACCGGATGGGTTCGAGCCAGAGCGCCACGCCCAGCGCGGCGGTCGCGACCACGTTCGCGCGACGGACGTCCATGCGGTCGAGCGAGACCTTCAGCACCCACCACACCAGGCCGATCAATCCCGCGGTCCACAGCACCTGCATCAACGTCGCGTTGAGCAGGGGGAGCGGGGCGAAGAGGAACGCCGCGAACGGCGGATAGATGAACCGGAATCCCGAGTTGGTGTGGAAGCCCTCGGTGTAGAGGGGGGTGTGGTGCAGGAATGCCCACCCCGCGTCGCGGAAGACGGACAGGTCCATGAGGTATCCGGTGACGGCGTTCTCGAGGTGGACACCGACCACGATCGCCGAGGCCATCAGCCCCACCCCCACGAGCAGGGAGTACCCGGGCCGGGCACGGACTTCGGACAGCAGCACGGACGATCACCTCCGCTTGTCGGGACAGGAACCTCCCGGATACGTTACACAATCGTTGCCTTCGGGGCCGGATGCGCGGGTTGCCCGGTCCCCCACCGTGTTTCCGGCCGGTTTGTCCGGTTCGGGCGATTCCGTGCGACGGCCTGCCTCGCACAGTCGAGACGAAATCGCGATCTCTACGACGTCTCCTAGATATGGACAGAAATTCCTGTCGAGTGGGGCCTTGCGATACTGGGCGCATGCCGCGCCGCGTGCCCGAGGAGCTTCTGCCGCACCTGCGCCGCGCCCGCGATCTCGCGGACCGGGAATACGCGCAACCTCTCGACCTCGCCGGGCTCGCCGCCGCCGCGGGGGTCTCGAAGTATTACTTCCTGCGCTGCTTCACCGCCGTGTACGGCAGGACGCCCGGGGTTCACCTCACCGAACGACGCATCGAGCGGGCGCAGGACCTGCTGCGCGCGACGAACCTGACCGTGACGGAGATCTGTCATCTCGTCGGGTACAGCAGCCTCGGGTCGTTCGGCACCCGGTTCCGTCAGCTGGTCGGCGTCACTCCCACCGAGTATCAGGCCACGTTCGCCGAGTCCGGTGCGCCCCGCATCCCGGGCTGCTGGGTGTTCATGCACGGTCTGAGCGACCGCCGTCGAACTGCGCAATTTGGGAGAAGCCCGCACCGTTCCCGTCGATCTACGGTCGAGGGGTGCCGCACCATCGACCCGGAGGACACGCTGTGATCACCAACATCTCCCTGTTCACCCTCTATGTCACCGATCAGGACGAGGCGAAGAAGTTCTATGTCGACACGCTGGGGTTCGTGGAGACCGCGGACGTGGCGATGGGTGAGGGCTTCCGCTGGGTGACCGTCGCGCACCCGGACCACCCGGAACTCGAGGTGACGCTGATGGTACCCGGCCCACCCCTGGGCCCGGACATGGCCGCGGCGGTGCGCCGCGCGCTGGCCGACGGCACCATGGGCGGTTTCGGGCTCCGCACCACGGACTGCCGCAAGACGTACGAGGAACTCACGGCCAAGGGGGTCGAGTTCACCCAGCCGCCGTCCGAGCGTCCCTACGGTGTCGAGGCCGTGTTCCGGGACAACTCGGGAAACTGGCTCGTGCTGGTGGAGCCCCGCGAGTACACGCCCGACGAGTTCCGTTGATTCGGAACTCTACGACTTTCTCGGACTTTTCCGAGAGAGGGATATAAAGGCGCAGATCCACGTCGGGAAGCCGCCCGGACGCGCCGGCGGTACCCTCCTGTGCGGCGCCGGGCCGTCCGGCACGGTGACGCACGGGAGGGAACCCATGACACGGCAGGCGCCGGTGATCGCGCTGCTCGCTGCGGTGCTGGCGGCGACGCCGGCGCATGCCGCACCCGCCGAGCCCGCGACGGACGGGGTGCCCGGCAGCGGCCCGTGTGCGAGCGACACGTGGCAGCACGAGTCGCTGATCCCGAAGGACCTCGACATCCCGGTGCCGTACCCGGTGATCACCACCGTGCCGTACCCGGCGCCGGAACCGGAGACCGTGCGGATCGATCCGCCTCCGCTGCCGGTCGACCCGTGCGCCGATCCGTGCCCGGACCTGACCGACGAGCCGGTCACCCCGGATCCGGTCTTTCCCCGGATCGCCCTGAAGCCCAGTCCCTTCCACCTCGGCATCCCGGTGCCCGGCGAGGGGGCCGAGCCGCTGCCGCCGCTTCCGGCGCCCGAGACCCCGCCGATCGAGCCCGCCCCGCAGGCGCCCGCGCTCCCGGCTCCGCGGGTCGTCGAGGTCTCCACCGTCGCCAAGCAGACGGGCGCCGGATCGGTCACCCGGACCGACAAGCGCTGGCAGGTGTACGGCACCGATCTGGGCATCATGTGGGAGTCGGAGCCCGGCCGGATCGCCGTCGCGTTCGGTGACACCGTCGGCAGGGGCTTCCATCCGCCGGGCGGGCAGGGTGACGACTGGCGCAGCAACGTGCTGGCCTTCTCCACCGACCGTGATCTCGCCGACGGGATGAGCTTCGACTCGATGGTGCAGGATTCGCGGTGCCATGCCGCCGAGATCCTCGGCAGCCGCAAGCTCGACAACGTCGAGATCACCACGATCCCGACGTCGGGATTCGCGGTCGGCGACCGCCAGTACCTGACGTACATGTCCATCCGGACCTGGAACAGCATTCCCGGCACGTGGTGGACCAACCACGGTGGCATCGCGTACTCGGACGACGGTGGTTCCACCTGGACCAAGGATCCGTACGCCAAGTGGGACAACATCTTCGGCGTCACCAACTTCCAGGTGGCCGCGGCGGTGCCGGCACACGGATACGTATACCTGTTCGGCACCCCCAATACCCGGCTCGGCTCGGTGGCGCTGGCCCGGGTGCCCGAGGACCGGGTGCTCGAGCCGGGCGCCTACCAGTACTGGCGCGACGGGAACTGGACCCCTGCCGGCGGATACACTGCGGCGACGCCGGTCGTGCACGGCCCCGCTGGGGAGTTGTCCGTGCGCTACGACGCCGCCGCGGACCGCTGGCAGATGACGTACCTGGACACCGCCAAGGCCGCGATCGTCGTGCGGGAGGCCGAGTCGCCCCAGGGAGTGTGGTCGGAGAGCACGCGGCTGGTCGGCGTGGAACAACACCCGGAGCTGTACGGCGGGTTCGTCCATCCGTGGTCGACGGACGAGGACCTGTACTTCATGCTCTCGACGTGGTCGGACTACAACACCTTCCTACTGCGGGCCAGGATCGAGCGCTGAGCCGCGGCCGCCCGCCGACCGGCCGCTGCCCGCCGGTCGGCTGCCCGGCCGCCCGCTGACCGGCCGAATGTCACATGGGTACGGTTCGATCGAACCCATGTGACATTCGGTCACCTAGGTGCCGGTGATCTCGTTGGGGGTCTGCGGCAGCGACGCGGTCGTCACGGCGGCCGAGTCGAGGTCGACCGCGTGCAGCGCGTTGTTCGCCGGGTCGGTGACGTAGGCGGTGTGGCCCTGCACGTACAGCGCCGGGCGCGGTGACTGCCACTCGTCGGGCTCGATCCACGGGGCGAGGACGTCGATGCGCCGGACCGCCGCGCCGCTGTTCTGGTCGATCACGTGCAGCGCTCCGTCGGTGCCCAGGACGAGTGCCTCGCCGTGGGGTCCGCGTCCGAGCGAGCGGAACGTGTAGCTGGTGCCGAGGTCGACGAGCCGCAGCTCGCCGGTCCGGGTATCGGTGAGCGAGACACGCTGTGGTCGTTCGAGTTCCGCGTCCGGATCGCTCTTGTAGTCGCCGAGTACGATGTCGGACTCCTCGGATCCGGCCTGGTTGCCGATCCGGCCGTACGGGTCGGGGGCGCTCACCTTCGTGATCGTGCCGTCGCGGTAGACGAGCAGGCCGTCCTCGCAGCCCAGCACGACGGCCTCGTCGGCGGCGACGGCCTCGCCGTGCACGCCGGGGCACTGCTCGTTGCGGGTGATCTCCCGGCGCTCGGCGTCGAGGACGGCGATGCCGTTGCGGGACTCGCTGTTGCCGAGGGTGACGAGCAGGCTGCCGTCGGCGAGCGCGACCGCGACGCCGTGGTGCGCTTCCGGAGTGGTGTAGGTGTTGGTCTGCGGCGTGCCGTCGGCGAGGTCCGCGGGGTCGAGGATGTCGACGCGGCCGGTGCCGTCGTCGAAGAGCACGGTCCTGCCCGCGTGCCGGACGACGTGCCCGGGCTTGGCGGCGGCGAACTCGACGTCGGTGAGTGCCGCGCTGCCCGCGTAGTGGTGCGCGTGGTCGCCGTGGGGTTCGGACCAGCTGCCGGTGTCGAGGACGCGGAAGCGGCCGGCGGTGGAGACGAACACGTGCCGGCCGTCGCCGGCGGCATTGAGGCGGTTGAATCCGTCGAGCGGCAGGTCGGCGACGACGTCGAGGTCGTTCGCGTCGAGGACGAGAATGCCGCCGTCGTAGGTGACGGCGAGCCGGGGCTCGGCGGCGGCGACCTCGGCGGGAGCGGTCGGGGCGGGGGCCGCGGGGGCGTCCTCGGCGGTGGAGGTGGAGCAGCCGGCCACGAGCACGGTGGCCAGCCCGGCGGTGAGCGCGAGACTTCGGGAGGACTTCATGCCGGAACATCTACGCGTTATTGCAAACGAATGTCAAAGTCCATTATGCGAATGTCCGCATCCGGGATGTCCCGCGACACGCGGTGCAAGGAGGCGATGTCCACGCGCGGCGCCGTTACCATCGACCGATGGACCCGGTCCGCAACCCGTACGCTCCCGGCGCGGGGCAGCGCCCGCCCGAGCTCGCCGGCCGGGCGAAGCAGCTCGACGCCTTCGACGTGGTGCTCGAACGGATCGCCCGCGGCCGCCCCGAACGCAGTGTCGTGCTCACCGGGTTGCGCGGCGTCGGCAAGACCGTCCTGCTCAATCAGCTTCGCTCCGCGGCGATCTCGCGGAGCTGGGGCACCGGCAAGATCGAGGCCCGGCCCGACCAGGACCTGCGCCGGCCGCTGTCGTCGGCGCTGCACATGGCGGTGCGCGAGATCGCCCCGGCCCATCCACACCCCGAATCGGTCGAGTACTTCCTCGGCGTGCTCAAGTCGTTCGCGCTGCGGGCCACCGCGGACAAGGGCATGCGCGAGCGGTGGCAGCCCGGCATCGACGCCCCCGCGGTCAAGGGCCGCGCCGACACCGGCGACCTCGAGATCGACCTCGTCGAACTCCTGATCGACGCCTCCGGGCTCGCCCGCGACGTGGGCGTGGGCATCGCGCTGTTCGTCGACGAGATGCAGGACCTCGGCGCACCGGACATCTCCGCGATCTGCGGGGCGTGCCACGAGCTCAGCCAGGACGCCGCACCCCTCATCGTGGTCGGCGCCGGGCTGCCGCACCTGCCCGCGGTGCTCTCCGCGTCGAAGAGCTACTCGGAGCGGCTGTTCAGCTACCACCGGATCGACCGGCTCGACCGCGGCTCCGCCGACATCGCCCTCATCGCGCCGGCCGAGCGGGAGGGAGTGACCTTCACCGAGGAGGCGCTCGACGCGCTGTACGAGACGGCCGACGGATACCCCTACTTCGTCCAGGCCTACGGCAAGGCGACCTGGGACGTCGCGGCGACGAGCCCCATCACCGCCGACGACGTGCGCGTCGGCGCGCCCGCCGCCGAGGAGGAACTCGCCGTCGGGTTCTTCGGCTCCCGGTACGAGCGCGCCACCCCCGCGGAGCGGGAGTACATGCGCGCCATGGCCGACCTCTCCGGCGACGACGGTCCCGTCGCGACGTCGAAGATCGCGGCCGAACTCGGCCGCAAGCCTGCGTCGCTGTCGCCCGCGCGGGACGGGCTCATCAAGAAGGGGCTCATCTACTCCGCCGAACGGGGCTTCATCGGATTCACCGTGCCGCACTTCGGACGGTATCTGCGCGCTCAGCACGACTGAGCTGCAACCGGATTCGCTGCAGGGCGCGGTGCTGGGCGATGCGGACGGCGCCGACCGAGGTGCCGAGCATCGCGGCGGTGCGTTCGGCGCTGTAGCCCTGCAGGATCCGCAGCTGCACCACGCGGCGCTGCTGCTCCGGCAGCAGCGCGAGTTGCCGGCGGACCGCGGAACGCAGCTCCTCGTCGAGCACGCCCTCCTCGGGCCCGGGGCCGGCGACGTCGTGCAGCGGCGTCACGGTACGCGCAGCCTTGCGCCGGACGTCCGCGACCTTGTGCGTGGCGATCCCGAACGCGAAGCGCAGCAGCGACGCACCGCGATCCTGGTAGCGCGGCAGTGCCCGCGTCAGTGCGAGGCACACCTCCTGGGTGACGTCCTCGGCCGGAGTGTGCGCGCGGGTGCCCTCGTCCATACGCGCGGCGCAGAAGCTCAGCACATGGGGGCGAACGGAACTCACCACCACGCCCACGGCGTGCGGTTCACCGGCGACGGCGCGCGGTACCCAACGGCGGAGCAGCTCCTCGGTTTCGATGCGGTGCACGGGGTGTCCTCTCGGGCGGGGAAGGTGGTGAGTTCCACCTTCCGTCGCCCGGGCGCCCCGGGCCAGGACCCCTGGGGGTGGTTACTCCTCCACCCACCGCACGGCGTCGTCCAGGCTCGCCCGGTCGGTGCGGCAGGTGTTGGCGGGGTGGCTCTCGTCGGCGTAGCCGAAGGAGATCGCGCACACGATGTCGCGCTCGTCGGAGATACCGAGTTCGCGGCGGACGGCACCGGCGGCCATCGCGACGGCGGCCTGCGGGACGGCGGCGATGCCGAGCGCCTGCGCGGCGAGGAGCAGGGTGGCGACGTACCCGCCGCAGTCGACCGCTCCGTACGTGCCGAGTGCCTTGTCGGTCGTGACGATCGCGACGTGCGGCGCCCCGAAGAAGCGGTAGTTCTCGAGCATCTGCTCGGTGCGGCGCGCGTAGTCGTCGCGGGCGATGCCGAGGCTGTTGTAGAGGGCGTAACCGGCGCCTCGGCGCCGGTCGGCGTACACCCCGCGGTACTCGGCGGGGCCGGGGATGTCCGGGTCGAGATGGCCGGACGCCGCCTGCTCGTACACCGCGGTCCGCAGCCGCTCGATGGCGTCCCCGCCGGCCACGACGACCTCCCACGGCTGGGAGTTGCACCACGACGGGGTGCGCTGCGCCATCCGCAGCATGGTTTCGATGTCCTCGCGCGGCACCGGCTTGGACAGGAACGCCCGGCAGGAGTAGCGGGTGTCGAGCAGGGTCGAGAGCGAGGTACGGTGGTCGATCGTCATGTGACCAGGGTCGCACAGGCACCTGTGTAGCGCTCGTTCAGGGCCGTCGTGCGGGACCGGCGGCCGTGTAGTTCTCCCGGTCGAACCGCCGGGTGCGCAGCCGGTATCGCCAGGACGAGCCCGGCCACAGCGACCGGTTCACCGCGTCGCGGTCCAGGTACCAGCTCCGGCACCCCGTGGTCCACACGGTGCCTGTCGAGCGCCGGCGCATCTCGGCGGAGAACTCCCGCTGGGTGGCCGCCCGCACCTCGAGTGCGGTGACGCCCTCCCGGTCGGTGGCGTCCATCGCGGCGGCGACGTAGCGGAGCTGGCTCTCGATCATGAACAGCAGCGAGGTGTGGCCGATGCCGGTGTTGGGCCCGCCGAGCAGGAAGGCGTTGGGGAACCCGGCGACGGTCGTGCCCAGGTGCGCCGACGCGCCGTCGCGCCCCCACCGCTCGAGCAGGGTGCGGCCGTCGCGGCCGACGACCGGCAGGCCGGCGAGCGCGGCGGACACCCGGAATCCGGTCGCGTACACCAGGACGTCGGCCGCGTGTTCCCGACCGTCGACGGTGCGCACACCGTGCGGGCCCAGTCCCGCGACCGGGGTGGTGACCACCGTGCTGGAGTCTCGGGCGAGCGCGGGATAGTAACTGTCGGAGAACAGGATCCGTTTGCATCCGATCCGGTGTCGCGGGGTCAGGGCGCGGCGCAGGTCCGGGTCGGGCACCTGCCGGTGCAGGTGCCGCAGCGCCCGGGCCTCGAGGCGGGCGAGCCGGCGGTCGGACCCGGTGAGGGCGGGGACGAGCGCCTCGCCGCGCCAGTACTCGACCGTCCGTCGCGCGCGGTGCGGCAGCGGTAGGTGCTGCCTGCGGCGCGGCAGCACCCAGGCGGGGCTGCGCTGGAACAGCGTGACACGGCCGGCGGTGTCGGCGAGGTACGGGATCACCTGGGCGGCGCTCGCACCGGTGCCGATCACGGCGACGTGCCGCCCGGTGACGTCGACGGCGTGGTCCCAGCGCGCGGTGTGGAAGGCGGGGCCCGCGAAGGAGCCTTCGAGGCGGGGAATCTGCGGGACGTTCAGGGCGCCGGTGGCCAGGACGAGGAAGCGGGCCGCGTAGTCCGGACCGTGGTCGGTGCGCACGTGCCAGCGGCCCGTCGTCTCGTCCCACCGGCACCCGGTTGCGGTCGTGCCGTAGGCGATCCGGTCGTCGAGCCCGTTCCCTGCGGCGAACGCGTGCAGGTGCGCGAGGATCTCCGACTGGGTGGCGCGGCCGCGGGCCCAGACGGCCTGGGGAGCGGACGAGTACGAGTACAGGGCCGGATGGATGTCGCACTCGCACCCCGGGTAGGTGTTGTCGCGCCACGTGCCGCCGAGAGCGGCGCTCCGTTCGAGAACGCGCACGTCGCGGCCGCGTTGCCGCAGGTGTGCGGCGGCACCGAGCCCGGCGAAGCCGGCGCCGACGACGAGTACTTCGGTTCCGATCACTTGAACAGTGTGCAAGTACGGGCTTCACCAGGCAAATTAGGGTTTATATCGCCATCTAGTACGCGGTCGAGAATCTCGGATACTTCCCGATCAGACCACGTCCTCCTCGTTGCCCGGGGTGACCCGGCGCAGCCCCCGGTACGCGTCGGCGGGGGAGCGGCGGCCGGCCACGACGGCCTCGACTTCGGCGGCGATGGGCATCTCCACCTCGTACTCGCGCGCCAGTTCCATCACCGTCGGTGCCGTCTTCACCCCCTCGGCCACCTGGCCCAGCCGGGCTACCGCCTCCTCGAGGGTGAGCCCGCTCGCCAGCGCCTCGCCGATCCGGCGGTTGCGGGACGCCGGGCTCGTGCACGTCGCGATCAGGTCGCCCATGCCGGTCAGGCCGGCGAACGTCCGCGGGTTGGCCCCCATCACCTCACCGAGCCTGGTCATCTCGGCGAGGCCCCGGGTGAGCACCATCGCCCGGGTGTTGTCGCCGACCCGCAGCCCCTCGGCCATGCCCGCCGCGATCGCGACGATGTTCTTCAGGACCCCGCCGAGTTCACAGCCGAGGACGTCGGTGTTGCGGTATACGCGGAAGACCTTCGAGGCGAACAGTGGCTGCAGGGCCGCCGCGACGCGTTCGTCCGCCGTGGCCACCACCGCGGCGGCCGCCATGCCGTCGGCAACCTCGCCGGCGATGTTCGGCCCGGCCAGCAGCCCCACGGGGTGCCCCGGCAGGCATTCGCCGATCACCTCGGTGGGCCGCAGGCGCGTGCCCGGTTCGAGTCCCTTCGCGAGCGAGAGGATCGGCACCCAGGCCCGCACCTCGTTCGAGATCTCGGCGAGGGTGGCGCGGACCGCGTGGGACGGCACTCCGACCACCAGCACGTCGGCCTCGTGCGCGGCCTCGAGGAGGTCCGAGGTGGCGCGCAGGTTGGCCGGCAGGGTCCGCTCGCCGAGGTACCGGGTGTTGCGGTGCTCCTCGTCGATCTCGCGGGCGGTGTCCGGATTGCGGGACCAGAGCAGGGTCGGGGTGTTCCGGGCCGACAGCCCTGCGACGGTGGTGCCCCACGAGCCGGAACCGAGGACGACGACGCGAACCGGACGTGCCATGGGTTGTTGATCCTGTCTGCGCGGCGGGACGGTACGGCCCTCAGGGTGTCAGTTCGCCCGTCCCGGCGCCGGATTTTCGCGGTATGCCCGGTCCCCGATCTGCGTCGTACCGTATGTGCGGATGCGCACACTGGCATATCTGATACCCCATGGGGTATATTGACGATAGACCCCGACCGCTTCCCCGAGGAGGACGCCCATGTGTTACCCCGTCACCTGCCCCAAGTGCGGAAAGACCGGCTGGGGCGGCTGCGGCCAGCACGTCGACAGCGTGATGAAGTCCGTGCCCGCCGCCGAGCGATGCGCCTGCGACCAGGACTCCGCTCCCAAGACGAGCTCCGGCATCTTCGGCTCGCTGTTCGGCCGCTGACACCCACCGGCTCGGGACACGGCGGGTGCGCGCACCCACACGCGCGCACCCGCCGTCACCGGCCGGTGGTCCAGTCCCCCCGCTCGAGCAACCGCGACACGATCACCCCGGCCACCAGACCCCAGAACGCCGCCCCGATGTTCCAGAACGTCACGTTCGCGGCGGTGACGATGAATGCCACCAGCGCCCCCATCGTGTACTTCGAGGCGAACGCCGTCACGAACGCGCCCTGCAGCGCCCGCAGCATCGCCAGGCCCCCGAGGGTCGCGACGAACGCCGCCGGCGCGGCGGTCATCCACCGCACGAAAAGCGGCGCGAACAGTCCGAACACGATCGAATACAGCCCGAAACACACGGCCGCCGTGTACTGGCGGCTCCGCTCACCGGACGCGGTGAGCAGGGCGTTCGTCGGGCCGGTCAGGCACGTCGACACCGCGCCGACGCAGGCGGCACCGAGCGACCACACCCCGCACGCGATCGTGGTGACGTTGATCGGGGGCCGGTGCCCGGCCGCCGTGAGCACTGCGACGCCCTGCCCGTTCTGCACCACCAGCACAGTGATCGCCAGCGGGATCACCAACTCCAGCAACGCCGTCCACGTGAACACCGGGGCGGTGAAGACCGGCGACGCGAGGATGCCCGCTCCGCCCGGGGTCGGGGAGAAACGCCCCGACGCCGCCACCGCGACCGCACCGGCGATCAGCGCCCCGAGGATCGGCGGCAGCCACCGGCCGATCCGGCCGAACGCGCTCAACGCCAGGAACATCAGCACCATGGGCGCGGCGATCGCGACGTCCGCACCGAGCGCGAGTACCAGGTCCACACCGAACTTCAGGAAGACGCCGGCCACCATCGCCATGACGATCGGCATCGGCAGCGCCTCCATCACCCGCCGCACCAGCCCGGACGCCCCCAGCACCAGCACCAGCAGGCCGGTGACCAGGAACGCCCCGATCACCTCCGGCCAGGACAGGTGCCCCAGCGACCCGCCGACGAGGATCGTGCCCGGAATCGTCCAGGCGAAGCCGAGGGGCTGCCGGTAGGCGATGCTCATCGCGATCGTCAGCACGCCGTTGAGGACGAAGATCCCGAAGATCCACGACGCCAGTTCGGCGGCGCCGAGCCCGCCGGCCGCGCCGGCCGCGAGGACGACCGCGACCGGCCCCGTCGACGAGAACACCAGCCCGATCACGCCGTTCGCCGCGTACTCGATGCCGAGGTCCCGCAGCACCCGGCGCGGCCGGGTCACGGGCCGAGCGGGCCGCTCGAGCAGGTCGGTGTCGTTCGGGGGAGAGGTCTCCTCGTCGACTGCAGTCATCTCTTCCTCACTCCTCTTGCCGGAACTGGGCGGCCAGCTCGCTGCGCGAACGGATTCCGAGCTTCGCGTAGACCCGTGTCAGGTGGTACTGCACCGTCTTCACCGACAGGAACAGCTCGCCCGCCACGTCCTTGTTGGTATTGCCCGCGGCCACCAGCGCGGCGACCGCCTTCTCCTGCGGGGTCAACGCCGCCAGATCCATGTGTGTCCGGCGGGTATCTTCGCCGTTCGCCTTCATCCCCCCGGCCTTGAGTTCGCGGTCGCAGCGCTGCACGTACGACGTCGCGCCGAGCGTCACGTACAGCTCGCGGGCCGTGCGCATCACCGCGTCCGCCTCCCGCCGGCGTCCGGCGCGGCGCAGCGTCTGCCCGTACGCGAAGTTCACGCGGGCACGGTCGTACGGCAGCGACAGCGTCGCCAGGTTCGCCAGCGCGTCCTCGAATGTTCTGCGGGCGGCGTCGATGTCACCCCGTGCCCCGTGGATCCGTCCGCGCACGTATCCGAGCCGCGCCCGGGCGGACAGGTGCCCACGGGAGACGGCCAGTTCCTCGAACGGACGGAGGAACTCGTCGGCCTCGTCGACGCGTCCGGTCATCACGAGAGCATTCGCGTACAGGTCCGGCCACGGCCAGAAACCCGGTTCCACCAAGGCCTGCCGCCGACGGGTCGTGAGCGGTGCGAGGTGCCGCAGCACCCCGTCGTAGTCGGCGGCGACCTCTGCGCACTGGGCGGCCGCGATGCAGGACGGCACCACCATGACGGCATAGTCGGTGGCGCCCGCGCGTCCGCGACGCAGGTGGTCGCGGGCCAGCGACCAGTCCCCGCGCAGGGCGTGCACCTGTGCTCCCGTCCAATGCACCAGCGGCCGAAGCAGATCCAGGCCGGCCGTGTCGAGCTGTGCGGCCGCGCGGTCGACGGTGCGCACGGCGTCGTCCCATGCGCCGAGCGCGAACTCCGTGCGCGCCAGCCACGCCTGCGCCCACAACGAGATCCGGATCGAGCCGCCGCGGAAGACGGTCGGCTCGGCACTCTCGAGCTCTGCGCGGGCGCGATCCGGCTCGTCCAGCGCCAGGGCGAGCCAGCCCTCCGCCATGCGGATCCGCTGGCTCTGGGCGCCGAGCCGGAAGGTCTCCGACAGCTCTGCGTACGAGGCGCGTGCCTCGTCGACGCGGCCGGTCATGGCCAGGCCGAGGCCGCGGATCGCGGCCGACTCGACGGCAGCGGGCATGTCGGGAGCTACGAGGGACGACGCGCGGTCGGCCCACTCGACGAGGCCCGCGCCGTCGAGCTGGGCCAGCGAATGCAGCACCATGCGCTGGCAGATCATCGCACCCAGATCGGGGTCCCGGGCCGGGTCCGGGAGCAGTTGCCATGCGCGCGTGAGCAGCTGGGAGGCCTCGGCCGACCGGCCGCGCTGGATCGCCAGGTAGCCGAGCACCACGTCGCGCATGGAGCCTTCGGGCGCGGCCTCCATCGCCGGCACGAACGTCAGCGCCTGGGGCAGGTCCGCCGCGCCCGTGAGGGCGTCGACGCCGCGGATCAGCCGCTGCGCGCGCTGGTCGCGGTCGGGACTGATGCCACTCGCGATGATCAGTGCCTCGGCAGCATCCGACCACGCACCGACGGCGGCGCGGCGCCGGCCGTACCGATCGAGGCGGTCCGCGAGGTCCGCATCGGCGGTGGGGGTGGCGGAGACCAGGTGGGTGAGGGCGGCACCCTCGTCGTCGACCAGTTCGGCGGCGCGGGCGTGCAGGTCGCGCCAGCGGGCGGGACCGATGTCGTCCGCGACGGCGGCCCGCGTCATCGGGTCCGGGAAGATCAGGGTGACCGCGCCGCGCTGTTCGCGTCGTCGGAGCAATCCGGCGGTGTGCGCGGCGTCGAGCGCCGCGGTCGGGTCCGCCAGCCCGGCCAGCGCCGCGGCCTGGGTCAGGGTGCTTTCGCCGCCGAGCACGGCCGCCGCTTCCACGAGTGCCCGGGTCTCGGCGGGGCAGTGGTCCAGCGTGCGGCGCACGGCGCCCGACCGTTCCTGGGGCGCCGGGAACCGGGCCTGCCAGTGCTGCCACTGGTTGCGGGGGATCTCGTCGAGCAACTGCAGGATCGGGCGGGGTGTGCCGAGAGTGTGCTCGAACAGCCGTCGCGCGGTCCACGGCGACAGGTCCACGCCGATGCGGGCGAGGGCCAGCTGGGCGATGTCCTGCGGCCCGAGGGGCCGCACGTGCACGGAGAGGGCGCGGTGATGGTCGAGCACCTGCCGGGTGCTGTCCGGGACCGCCTCCGGCAGCGGGTCCACGGTCACCAGCAGGACGAGCAACTGCTTGCCGTGGGCGCGGCGGACGGCGGACGACAGGGCCTGCAACGACTCGGAATCGGACCAGTGCGCGTCGTCGACGACGAGAACGGTGGGACCGTCCACGAGGGACAACAGTTCGTGCGCCACTTCCACCGGATCACGTCCGGTGACGGGGGCCTGCAGCAGTTGCTCGGCCGTGCTCCACGCGCGCGCCGCCTCCCACGGGACGCCCGCGGACACGCGGACCTGCCAGCCGTTCAAGACCTCGGTGAATCGTTGCACCAGGGCGGATTTGCCGATACCCGGCGGACCCTCGACGAGGGCGAGCACGGGTGAACCGGCTCGCGCCTCGCCGAGGTGACGGTCGAGCTCGGAGAGCTCTCGGGTACGTCCGACCAGCATGGCGGGGTGAGTCACACTTCCACGGTAGTGGGGCTCGCGGCCGCAGCTTCGGGGGTTCGGGCAACGTACTGCGCACCCCGTCGGATGGGAACGAACACCGTGACCAGGGCGCCGGCCACGGCGATGCCCGCGAAGATGTAGAAGCTCACGTCGTTGCTCAGCCCGGCACCGATGAGCAGGCCGCCGATGATGGGGCCGAAGATGCCGCCGAGCCGTCCGAATCCGGCGCACCAGGCGACACCGGCACCGCGCGCTGCCGTCTCGTAGTAGTTGGAGACGAACCCGTAGATGAGCACCTGGGTGCCGATCGTGCCGACCCCGGCGATCGCCACCGCGGTCAGCAGGACGGGGAGCGGGAACCCGAAGGTGAGGAGGATCAGTGCCAGGCCGGCGAGGCCGAACGTGGTGGCGATGACCGGCTGGGGACCGCGGCCGTCGGCGATCCGGGAGGCCAGGAGGCCGCCGATGATCGCACCGCCGTTGAGCACCAACAGGAATGCGAGCGAGCCCTTCGCGTTGTAGCCGGCGTCGGCCATGATCTTCGGCAGCCACGTGTTCAGGCCGTAGGTCAGCAGGAGCCCGGCGAAGCTCATCAGGCCGAGCAGGGTGGTGCCCCACGCGTAGCGGCGGGTGGCCAGTGCGGCGAATCCGACCTTCTCGGCCGGGGCCGGGGCGATCGTGGGCAGGGGGAGACCGAACTTGTCACAGACCGCGGCCGCCTCGTCCGTCCGCCCGCGCGCCTGCAGCCACATCGGGGATTCGGGGAGCTTCACCAGGGCCAGGGGCAGCAGGATCACCAGCGGCAGCGCGCCGATCCAGAACAGTCCGCGCCAGCCGATGGTGTCGCGCAGCACGATGGCCAGCAGAGAGGCGAGGACGCCGCCGGCGGGGACGCCGCTGTAGACGATCGCGTTGAACAGGTTCCGTTTCCCGGGCGGAGCGAACTCGGCCACCACGGCACCCGCGGTGGCGACGAGACCACCGACGCCGATGCCGGTGAAGAATCGCAGGATGCCGAAGGAGGTGATGCTGGTGGCCATCGCCGCGGCGCCCATGCCGACGGAGAACCAGACGATGTTGATCAGCATCATCTTCCGGCGCCCGAGCCGGTCGCCGAACGCGCCGGTGAACAGGGCGCCGACCATGACGCCGATGAGGGCGTACGAGCCCAGCGCGCCGCCCTGCTGCGCGGAGATCGCTCCGATCTGGCTGGGGTCGGCCATCAGTGTGGGCAGGATCGTCCCGTAGACGACGAGGTCGTAGCCGTCGAAGATGATCGCGAGCGTGGCGAGGGCGACGACCCAGATGACGGTGCGGCGGTGCCGGGGACTTGCCCAGGCGGTTGTGTTGTCGGCCATGTCGGCTCCGGTCTGTGAGTGCGGTCACAAATGAAACGGGGCAGAAAGAGGGCCTCACCGGCAGGGGATCCCTGGCCTGTCGGTGAGGCCTGTGGCGGTGCTGGGGTGTTACCCCAGGTCGCCGCCGGCGACGGGAAGAACCGTGCCGGTGATGTAGGAGGCCTCCTCCGAGGCCAGGAAGGTGATCGCGGCGGCCTGCTCGTCGAGCGTGCCGTACCGCTTGAGCAGCGAGGAGTCGACGGTCTGGTCCACGATCTGCTGGTACCAGCCCTTCTCCTGCTCGCTCTGCGCGGCGGGGCCGCGCGCTACCCGGCGGGCGGGGGCGTCGGTGCCGCCGGGGGCGGTGGCGACGACCCGGATCCCGTACGGGGCGGCCTCGAGGGCGAGCGCGGCGGTGATCGCGTTGACCCCGCCCTTGGCGGCGGCGTAGGGGACGCGGTTGACACCGCGCGTCGCCACGGAGGACACGTTGACGATCGTGCCCGAGCGTTGCTCGATCAGGTACGGCAGCACCGCGCGGCATGTCCACAGCGTCGGGAACAGCGACCGCTGCACCTCCGCCTGGATCTGCTCGGGGGTGTAGTGCTCGTACGGCTTCGCCCAGATCGTCCCGCCGACGTTGTTGACGAGCACGTCGATGCGGCCGTGCTGCTGCCGGGCCTCGTCGATCGCGGACTGCGCTCCCTCGAAAGTCTCGAGGTCGGCGGTGACGGAGTGCGCCTGGAAACCCTTCTCGCGCAACTCCTTCGCCACCTCGTGTACGAGCTCGGAGCGGTCGACGAGGATCACGGATCCACCCTCGGCTGCGATGCGGGACGCGACCACGAGGCCGATACCCTGCGCGGCGCCGGTGACGGTGACGACCCTGCCGTCGAAGCGGCCCGGGTACACGGTGCCGACCGGAAGAAGGGCACTCACGCGAGTTCCACCTTCGCGGACTCCTCGATGGCGCGGCGCATCGTCGCCTTGGCGTGCTCGGCATGGCTGACGATGAGGTCGCGGGCCGCCGCGCGGTCCTTGCGTTCGAACGCCCGCACGATCTGCAGGTGGTCGTGCGGAATCTGCTCGTCCACCCACTGCGCGGTGCGCAGCACCTTGCGCATCAGCTGGGTCACCTCGAGCCGGTTGTACGCCTCGAGCAGCACGGGATTGCCGCAGCAGCGGAACAGGAACTCGTGGAAGGCGGCGTTGGTGTCGGTGAACGCGCCCGCGTCGGTGAAGCGGTCGTGGTCGATCGATGCGGTCGACGCCTCGGCGAGAATCCGGAATTCCACGAGCTGCGCGTCGGTGAGCCGGCCGATGGTCAGCTCCAGCGCACCGAGTTCGAGCGCCATGCGCGCGTCGAACTGGGCGTCGGATTCGGTGACGGGCGGGTGCTCCTCGCCGATCTCGTAGTTGCCCACCGGCACCTGCTCGGCGGCGCCGAGGGACACCGGCAGGCCGGTCTCCTCGGCGGCCCTGGTGGCGCCTTCGAGTTCCCGCTCGGTGGGCCGGGGCGCCGGTTCGGCGGCGCCGGTTGTCGCGGAGTTGTTGAACTTCTCGAAGTAGAAGTTCGTCACCGAGATGCCCTCGTTCGACAGGTGCGTGCGCACCGCCTCGACCATCGGCGGCGGCCCGCACAGGTAGACGTCGACGTCGCCGTCGTTGAGGTGCTTCGGCCCGAACAGGCCGGTGACGTACCCCTTGTTGGGGGCGGTCGACTCCGGATCGGAAACGCAGTAGTCGAACGTGAAGTTCGGCAGCGACCGCGTGTAGGCCTCGAGCTTGTCCAGCTCGACCAGGTCCTGGTCGAAGCTGACGCCGTAGACCAGGTGCACCGGCAGGTCGCTGCCCTCCTCCTGCATCTTCGACAGGATGGCGAGCAGGGGCGCGAGGCCGGTACCGCCGGCGAGCAGGAGGGCGGGGCGCTTACGCTCACGCAGGAAGAAGCTGCCGAACGGGCCGGTGAACTGCAGGGTGTCTCCCACCTGGGCGCGATCACTCAGGTACTCGGACATCAGGCCGCCCTCGGTGATCTTCACCAGGAAGGACAACTGCGGGTCGTTCGGTCCCGTGCTGAACGAGTACGACCGGGTCTGTTCCGTTCCGGGCACGGTGATGTTCACGTACTGGCCCGGCAGGAACACCAGGTCGTCCCGATTGGGGATCTCGACGGTGAAGCCCACGGTGCTGGGAGAGAACCGCTGCAGGTCCGTGATCGTCGCCGTGTACGTCGCGGCCGCGGTCTTCGCGACGTCCGAGGTCGTCGCGATCTGCAGCACGAGATCGGATTCCGGGACCATCTGGCACGGCAGGCAGAATCCCTGCTCGGCCTCGTCGTCGGTCAGCGCCTCCTCGATGTAGTCGCCGCCGTCGTAGTTGCCGGACTCGCACAGTGCCTTGCAGGTACCGCACGCGCCGTCGCGGCAGTCGAGAGGAATGTTGATCCGCGCCTTGTACGACGCGTCGGCGACCGTCTCGTTCGGTCCGCACTTGATGAAGCGGGTCACCCCGTCCTCGAAGCTCAATGCCACCTGAAAGCTCACGGCATGTGCCTCCTTTCGTGAATCGGGGGTGGATCAGACGACGTAGACGTCCACGATGTGGTGGATGTAGTCGTTCTTGAGCACGATCTTCTTCTTCTTGATCACCGGGTGCGGGCCCGAGACGTCGAGGGTCACGAAGTTCGTGCCGAAGTAGGTGTCGGTGGTGTTGTACCGGTAGTACAGCGAGAACCAGTTGTGGCGCAGGTCGATCTCGGTGCCGCGGCGCTCGAGGATCTCGACGTTGGTGATGTTGTGGCCGGTGCGCGGTTCGGGCAGCGACGTCGCGGAGGAGCGGTCGGTGCGGATGCGGAACACCCGGTCCTCGAGGCCACCGCGGTTGGGGTAGTAGATGAGCGAGATCTCGCGCTGCGGGTCCTCGGTGAGCGCACCGTTGTCGTCCCATGCCGGCATCCAGTACTCGGCCTGCGGGTGGTAGCACTCGAGCCACTTCTCGAACTCGCGGTCGTCGAGGAGACGGGCCTCGCGGTAGAGGAACTGCTCGATGTCGGTCTGCGTCAATTCCGTTGCGGCGGTCATGTCCTGGTCTTCCTCAGCGCTCGTTCGTGGTGGTGGGCTCGGCGGCGGCGTTCTCGGCGGTTTCCGCCGCGACGGCCTTGCGCATGCTCTCGAGCCAGAAACCGTGCTGGATCGGGTACAGGCCCTCGTCCTCGGTCTTCACGCCGCTCGACAGCACGTTCTTCATGCCGAGGTCCAGCGCGACCTGGTCCGGTCCGTTGAGCTGGTGGGTGGCGCCGCGGCTGAGGTCGTTCCACGGGGCGGCCGACGCGAGATAGGTCTTCTGGCAGGACCGGAACTCCTCGAGGTCGTCCGGGGTGGCCATTCCGGTGGCGTTGAAGAAGTCCTCGTACTGGCGGATGCGGTTGGCGCGGGATTCGGCGCTCTCACCCTTGGGGGCGATGCAGTAGATGGTGACTTCGGTCTTGTCCACGGAGATCGGCCGGAAATGCCGGATCTGCGAGGAGAACTGGTCCATCAGGTACACGTTCGGGTAGAGGCAGAGGTTGCGGGACGCGCCGACCATGAACTCGGCCTTCTTCTCGCCGAATTCTGCGGCGAGCTCGTCCTTGCGGGGGAAGAGCGGGCGGTCCTGCGGGTTGCCCCACCACATCCACAGCAGCAGGTGGCCGTTCTCGAACGAGTGGTAGCCGCCGCCCTGCTTGCCCCAGGTGCCGGCGTCCATCGCCTTGGTCTCGTTGGTCGACTCGCCGGCGGTGCGGCGCGCGGTGGTGGCCGCGTAGTTCCAGTGCGTCGCCGACACGTGGTAGCCGTCGGCGCCGTTCTCCGCCTGCAGCTTCCAGTTGCCGTCGTAGGTGTAGGTGGACGAACCGCGCAGCACCTCGAGACCCTCGGGGGACTGGTCCACGATCATGTCGATGATCTTGGTGGCGTCACCGAGGTGCTCTTCGAGGGGCTTGACGTCCTCGTTCAGGCTGCCGAACAGGAAGCCGCGGTAGCTCTCGAACCGGGCGACCTTGGTCAGGTCGTGGCTGCCGTCCTTGTTGAACCCCTCCGGGTAGCCGGCGTCGCGCGGGTCCTTGACCTTGAGCAGCTTGCCGTTGTTGCGGAACGTCCAGCCGTGGAACGGGCAGGTGAACGTGGTGCGGTTGTCGGTCTTGCGCCGGCACAGCATCGCGCCCCGGTGGCTGCACGCGTTGATCAGGCAGTGCAGCTCGCCCTCCTTGTCGCGGCTGATCACGACGGGCTGGCGACCGATGTAGGTGGTGAAGTAGTCCCCGTTGTTCGGAACCTGGCTCTCGTGCGCGAGGTAGACCCAGTTGCCTTCGAAGATGTGCTTCATCTCCAGCTCGAAGACTTCCTCGTCGGTGAAGATGTTGCGGCGCACTTGGTATCGGCCGCTGGCCGCGTCTTCGACGAGAGCGCCGTCGAGGGCGGCGCGCACATGGTCCAGGGTCTCGGTCATGGGGATCCTCCAGAAAGGGTGTCGGCTCGGCCCCGGCGGAGAATGGGGCTGTTTCCGCGTTATCTCCACCATGCCACCATGTGGCCGCAGTCACACCAGGCAAATGCCTAGGCCTACCTAGGACCCTCGGCAGGAGGGTAGGAAGTCCCCAAACGCCCGGTGCGTCCTTTGGGCTGCTGGAACAGCCCAAAGGACGCACCGGGGGTGGGTCACGTCGCCGGGGTGAACTTCTCCCGCCGGATCCGGCGCGGCGACATCCGGCGCCGCTTGCACGCCTTGACGGCGTTGTCGACGAAGGCCTCGGAGCCGCAGATGTAGCCCGTGTACTCCTTCGCCGACGCCACGTCCTCGACGAAGGCGTCGGGGGCGTAGCCCTCGCGGTCGCCGCCGGACTCACGGCTCAGGCACGCGACGAACCGGAAGCCGGGATGCTGCGCCTCCAGCTCGCGGAAGAAGCCGGAGTCGTAGAGGTCCTCGGCGGTGCGCACCCCGTGGTAGAGGACGATCTCGCGCCGCGGATCCAGCGACAGCGCCTGCCGGACGATGCTCTTCATCGGGGCCAGTCCGGTCCCGCCCGCGAGCAGCACCATGGGGCCGGTGGACTCCGCGTCGAACGTGAAGTCCCCGAGCGGTCCGGTGACGTCGACACGGTCGCCGACCGCGACGGTGCCGAACGCCCACCGGTCGCTCGCGACCCCACCCGGCCGGCGACGGACATGCAGCTCGAGCAGCTTCGCCTCACCCGGAGTGTTCGCCAGCGAGTACTGCCGCCGGACGCCGGTGCCCGGGACGGTCAGTTCGACGTACTGCCCGGCGGAGAATTCGAGCGGCGTGTCCAGGGTGAGCAGCATCCGCCGCGTGTCGTGGGCGATGTCGCGGACCTCGGTGACGGTGCCGACGAGGTCGCGCAGCGCGTGGGTGGCGTCCCGGTCCCGGCCGTCGTCGGTGCGTGGCCGCTCGACGACGGTGTCGCCGCACGGCGTGGCCTGGCACGCGAGGGCGAAGCCCGCGTCGCGTTCCGTCGCGGGCAGCGTCGCCTCGGGGGACGTGCGGTGGTCGACGGCGCCCGAGCGGACCCGGATCTTGCAGGTGCCGCACGTGCCCTGGTTGCACGAATTGGGCATCCACACCCCGCTGCGCAGCAGTGCGTCGAGCACGGTCTGCTCGGGTGCGCACGCGACGGTGGTGTCGCCGACGGTGACGGTGGCGCTCATGTCCTAGACCTCCCAGGTGACGTGCAGGGCGGTGGGTCCGCGGAAGCCCCAGCCCCAGAACTCGACGTCGGCGTTCGTGTCCCGCTCGAGGTTGGGGATGGTGTCGAGCAGTTCCTCGAGGCCGATGCGGCACACGTGGTTCGCGAAGTAGATGCCGGCGCACGCGTGGTTGCCGGCGCCGAACGCCAGGTGCGGCAGCGGCGGGCGGGTCATGTCGTATTCGGTGGGGGCGTCGTACTTGCCGGTGTCGTGATTGGCCGAGCCGTACGACAGGATCACCACGGTGCCTGCCGCGATGTCGACCCCGGACACCGTGGTGTCCCGCCTCGCGATGCGGGCCGTCGCCGACCAGATCGGCGACGTCCACCGCATGCCCTCGGCGATCGCGCGCGGAATCAGACCCGGCTCGTCGACGACGGCTTCGAACTGTTCGGGCCGGCTGAACAGCCCCGCCAGCGTCGAGGACATGGCGTGCCCCGGCTCCTGCATGGCCCCGAGCAGGAACACGTACAGCGTGGGATAGATGTACTCGCGGTCGCGGGTCTGCCCCTCGGGCATGCCGTCGTGCAGCCAGTGCGACATCGCACTGTCGTCCGGGTGTTCGATCCAGTGGTCGATCAGGGGATCGACGATCGAGCGGATCTCCGCCTTCGCGGCGTCGCCGGCCGCGAACCGCTCCTGGTCGGTGAATTCACCGCGGTCGTCGACCTCGGCGTTGGTGAAGGAGTCGGACAGCTTGTGGAACCACTCGCGCAGCGTGTCGGAGCCGACGTCCTTCAGCCCGAGCAGGTCGCCGAGCGCGCGGACGCTGACCGGTTCGCAGTACCGGGCGACGAGATCGGCGCGGCCGTCGTTCTCGAAACCCTCGAGGTAGCGGCGGGCGATGGGCCGGACCAGGTCCTCGATCCAGCGGTCGACCTCGCTCGGCTGCAGCGCGGGTTCGACCATCGAGCGCAGATCCTGGTGGATGTCGCCGTTGACACCGATGATCGCGGGATGTCCGAACGTGCGGCCGCCGGCCGGGGTGATGATGGCCTCGAAGTCGTCGCTCGTCGCGATGGCGTGGCACGCCTCGGCGGTCGAGGCGACGAACGCGCCGAGGACGGGGACGAAGGCGACCGGTGCCTCGGCCCGCAGCCGCTCGTAGACCGGGTACGGGTTGCGCTCGAGTTCGGTCATGGTGATCTCGTCGATCCATGAAAGGGTGCTCGTCATCGGTATTGCTCCTCGATGTGTCTTCGGCGGGTAGGCCCCTCGAGCGGGGCCGTTCGTCGGGTGAGGCAGAACATATGACGGCAGTCACACGATCGCCGAGACGATCCGCGCGGCCCCTGGACACATCGCGCGACTTTCTGTGACCGGCGTCTCCGCTACGTACGCTCGTGGTGTGAGTGCGACCGAGATCGGAGACTGGGATGCCGCATCCCGGGCGGTGGCGGACGCGTACTTTCCCCATGAGCTGACCGATTTGTCGGGCACCGACCGGCCGAAGCTGTCGCTGACGACGGTCGATCTCGGCGGGGTGACCCTCGGCCGCCTGCACTGGGGTGCCGACATCGCCATCGCGTGCGACTATCCGGGCGCCTACGAGGTGAACATCCCGGTCACCGAAAGTCGCGCG
>NZ_WVTE01000287.1:0-24930 GCF_009939605.1 Rhodococcus sp. YH1
ACCGTGTTGTCCATCATCGGCGACAGCACACCGAATCTTGCGATCGTCCTCTCCAAGTTCGACGCCCTGCAGGCCCTCGAGCATGTCGACGGCAGCGACTGGAGCGAGATCATGTCACAGCGCGGTCCGCAGCACCGAGCGGGGGTCGCCGCCGACGCGTTCCTGAGCCGGGACCAGGTCGTGGAGCTGCTGCCGGACGGATTCGACCTTGAGCGGATCGAACATGAACACGACGCCGTCGGCCTGCGCGAAGAAGCGCAGGTGCGGGGCGTGCGCGTTGTCCGGGTTCTCGAGGTCCTCCCCTGCCACGTCCCGCAGCACCAGGTACTGTCGAATGCCGTTCCACAGGCCGAGGCTGAAGATCAGCGGCTCCCGCTGGTACGGGTTGCTCGTGTGGGCTGCGGGGGTGGATTCGAGGATGCCGCGTTCCTCGTACAGCGGCCTCTCGTAGAGCTCGCGGTAGGCCTGTTCGGTCTCGGAGGTCGCGGGCTCGACCACGCAGTTGAGCCGCTCGCCGAGCAACTGCAGGGTCTTGACGAGAACGGCGATGTACACGGTCTTGCCGGTGGCGCGGGCGCCGGCCATCGCGATGCAGGTGGTGTGGGCGCCGCGCCACCCGGTCGGTAGCCGATAGTGGCACGTCGGGCACACCTCGGCGACCGGGCCGCTGGCCTTGTCCTCGGCGTCGCTCACCAGCGGCGCCCAGTCGTCCCCGGACCCCGAGGGCCGCTGGAGCTCGACGACCTTGCCAGACCGCACGGGGCTGCCGTGGAAGACCGTCGCGACCTCGTCGACCTCGATCTCGTCCGGCGCGGTCGGGGCCCAGGCGTAACGGTCCGACGGGAGCACCGTGAAACAACGTGGGCATTTGGTCATCGCCGCGCACCTTCCGATTCCGGTGTCGCCGACAGTCCTGCCACGAGCGACGTCACCGTTGCGAACAATTTCTCCGGGCTGGAGAGCCAGTCGGAATCCGTGCCTGCCGTTTCGCAGGTGGGCGGCACGGCGGTGCCGAGGCCCGCCGCAGCCGAGGTATCTGCACACAGGATCACGGGCCGCCGTCGCACACCCGGCACACCCGTGCCGGTGTGATCGGCGGGTAGTGCGTCGGTCACGGTGAATACCAGCGTGGGGGTGTTGTAACTCGACCGGTCGATCTCCGCGGAGCGGAACCCCACTCCCAGTGGCGCGGCGTCCAGTTGCGCCTGGACCTGGTCGGCGACGTGCCGCAGCTCGACGACGGGCAGCGACCTGGAGGATCGGCCGATCAGATTGACCTGCAATTCTTCTCGGATTCCGATCACCGCCGTGATACCGGTGAGCACGTCCACCGCCGCGCGAACACTGCCGTCCTCGATGAGCGGCAGCATCGACATCGTAGTATCGATATCCACCTCGACGCGCAGCCGGCGCGCCTCGGGCAGCCGGTCCACGCCGAGGGCGCCGCGTGCCGCGGACCGCGCGCGGGCGCCGAGATCGCTGAGCGGGACGTCGACCACCGTCTTGCGGGCCGTGACCGCGAGACGCTCCCCCGCGGGGGCGATCGTCGCAAGCTCGACGTGGTGAAGACCCGACACGTCCAGCGGTGTCAGCTCGGCCCGATCCGGGTCGGCGCTGCGGCTACTGTCCACCCCGATGGTGGCCTGCAGCACGGTTCCCTGGGGAAACACCACTGCGCCGCCCCCGGGGCGAGCGGCCACGACGATCTCGTGGGTGACTCGGGGCAGCACAAGGAAGCCGGGCTTCGGGTAGAGCGCGGACGCCTCCGGGGCGCCCTCAGGCGTCATCGCCTGCACCTGAACCGTCACGGTGGTCGCATCGACCGTCACGGCCAGCGGCTGGTGCGGCAGGTCCACCACCCCTACCCCGTCGAGCACATATCCGGGCATCAGTCTTGTCCTCCCCGTGTCCACGCACTGCACATCTGCACTGTCCTCACACCCGCCTCGGCGTCGCCCGGCCCGGCGACGATCGATCCGCGTCGGCTCGGCGCTCGTCGAGCCACCTCCGGACGAACCCGGCGTACACGTCGCACGCGTAGGCGACGTCGCGGTGTCCCCGCAGATGTAGCTCCTCGCGGATCGCGTCCATCAGACCGTGCACCCCCAGCGGGCCGCGGTAGTCCGGCTGTTTCATCACCGTCGACGCCACCTCGTCCAGAAGGGAACGCCGCACACCACCCGATCCGACCTCGAACCGTGCCAGAACGTCGCGCTGATCCAGCACGGACCGCACCCGCGGCGCCGACGGAGACGTGAACACCGCGTGTGCCATCAGCCAATAGGCGTCGAGCGCACCGGATTCCACCAGGGAGGCCAGCGCATCGACGACGAACCGTGCGTCCTCGTCCACCGCTCGGACGAGCGCCTCCCGGTGCCGGGCCGGAAGGTCCGGCACCGGGAGGCCCGATTGGGGTGGGGTCTGCCCCCGCAGCGCGACAGTGAAGATCGCGAGCCGGGCGAGCAGATCCGTGGGAAGGTCCGCTTCGTAGCCTTCCGCGTAGTCCTCCAGGACGGGTAACACATGCACGTCGAGTGCCCGGCGCAGTGCCGGTCCGCTGATCGCAGCCCAGCGCTCCTCGTTCCGGATCAGCGCCCACGACACCGCGAGGTCGTCCAGGTACGGATCGGCCGCCCACCTCGACGCTTCCTCGCGAGCGCCGGGCTCGGCCAGATGGCGGACGAGCGTCTCGAGCTCCGGTCCCCACGGTTCGCGGACGACCACGTCCTGCAGGAAACGGGGCGCAACGGCCTCGGGAAACGCGCCGACGAGTCGGCACCATTGCTCCGCCGTCCAGCCGTGCCCGGCGACCAGCGCCGGAACATCGCTCGGCGCCCAGCCGCCCTCCCGCGCTTCGTGGAGTGCCCTCCACAACGCGACCGGCACCAGCTCGCTCCGTATTCGTGCTCGGTCGAATTCTTGTTCCGTGAGGGCGAAGACGCCGTCGGCGATCAGCACACATTCGGGCTCGGTGATGCGCTGCGGGTCGGAGGCGAGCTCGTCGAGGTCTGGTACGTCCAACAGTCCGTCGACGAGCCATTCGAGTACGGGAGGTGCAAGCCGGGAGCCGAGCGGGCGCCCGGCGAACACGGGATGGGCGGTCAGAGCGGGCTGCAGAAATCTCACGCGCGTCGACGCAGAGACCGGCCCGAGTTCCGCGACGAATCCGGCTCCGTCGACCCGATCGCACAGGGTCGGGATCACCGCCCGCTCGAGCACCTCGAAGGCCACGTCGACGCCGCGATCGCGGAGGAGGTCGGCACGCACGAGCAGGTCGATCGTCTTGAGGGCGTCGAACGCGACATCGCGCAGATTTCCGCCGCCTCGTGCGCGCAAGCGCAGATCGCCGAGTATCGCATCGGCCTCGGCCTGCAGGTCCTCGGTTCGAGCACACGACTCGACGACAGCGAACTGCTCGGGTCCCGCCCGACGTACCCAGTGGCCGTCACCGAGCGCGCGGAAGGCGAACACGGTGCCGGCGAGCTGCCGGACCGCGGGCGTGACCGCGTTGTCAACCTGCCAGCGGGCGAGTGCTTCCTCCGCCTGCTGTGTGGTCGCACCCAGTCGCTCGTCCACGATTCCGACGATCACGTGCGCGAGATCGGGTGCGGTGGCGGCCTCCATCGGGGACTCCGCGAGTACGACCGAGGCGGCCTCGTCCAGTGCGTCGTGCAGGCCGGGGTCGGCGACGACGGCCATCGCCAGCGGCCACGCCTCGGTCAGGTCGCGATCACCCACACCGGCCGCGATCGCGTCCTGACGCGCGAGCGCTCGATGCGCGGTCTCGACGTCGAGCAGAACCGTCTGCGCGAGCACCGACCAGTACGTCACCGGAACGAGATCGCCGTTCGCGACGGAGTGCGGCTCACCGTCGAGCTCCCCCAGTTCGGGAGTCTCGTTCTCGCCGAAGACAGTGCAGCCGGGACTGTCTCCGGGCAGGTCCGAAAGCGGAACGGTCACCAGGTTCGCGCCGCCTGCCACGGCGTCGTCGACGGAGTGCAGACGGTCGAAAGTGGACCACCCGAAGCGGCGGGCGGTGCCCGGCGACATGAAGTGCGAGACGGCCCCGATCCAGAGCGCGGCGGTGTCGGGATCCTTGCATCCGAGCACCACCGCCGGGCCGCCGCGCAGGGACCGCGCCACCGCGTCGAGGAGGACGCTGAAGACACCGATCCGCCAGGTTCCCGGATCGAGCAGGAATCCGAGTGCGGCGTCGCGATCGACGATCCCCCCGGGTCCGGGTGCCGTGGCCGGCAGGGCTGCCTTGGCGACCTCGTCGGCGCCGTACGGGACCAGCCAGTCCGTGGACCGCCAGCACTCGATCGGACGCACCCCGTCGCCGGGCTCCGCACCGCGTTCGAGCACGGCGTGGGCGAAGACATTCCCGGGGCGGCCGGAGGCGTCCGAGCCGGCGGGCACGGTGTGCCAATAGCATCCGGCCGCGTCACGGAGGCGGGCGTACATGAGCCGCCGCGGCCGGCGGGCGATGTCCTCGACGGTCGGAAATCGGGGCATCGGCTGCGGGGAATCGAACCGGGATACGACTCCCGCGCGGAGCAGTTCCTGTTCGTCGGCGTCGAGGTCGCCGGACACCTCCTTGACCTGCCAGCCGCCGCCGGATCCGGTGCCGGGCCGGTCGAACGAGGTGTAGCTGAGCTGACCGAACCGTGGCGATTCGGTCTTGTGCCTCCGAGCGGTCATCGCGCGTCTTCGCGCGACACGTCGTCACCGATGAGGTGATCGCCGATGAGATCGAGCCGGATGTGTTCGATCGGTGGATCGATCAGCGCGATGGTGCGGCTCTGCTCGGGCCGCACGTCGGCGAAGACCCGCACGTACCCGGTCAGGTCCGACACGTCGACGGTCCACGGCTGGCTCCATTCGCGATGCAGGCCGCGCGGATGGAAGCTCCGGGCGCCGGGCTGGGTTCGCTCGTCCCCACGGACCTCCAGCGGCCGGCCGTCCCGAGCGCTGAGCGGCAACCGGGTCTGGTTGTGCACCACGACGAACGGTGGGGCCGTCGGGAGTTCGACCTGTGAGGCGAGGCGCACGGCGAGCGCGACGCCACCGCCGGCGGTCCGGCGAGTCTCGGTCGTGTACTCGATCCGCAACAGACCCGGATAGTCGACGGTGGCGGGGATGCCCGCGATACGCTCGCCGGCCGTGTAGGCGACGGCGACCACGTGGACGGCACATCCCTGCTCGGGCAGCGGGTTCGACAGGTGCAGGCCGCCGTCGCGTTCGTACGCCGCTCGGGAGATCTCCGCGAAGGGGCGCTGTTCGATCGCATGCTCGGCCGGAACCTGTGGCGAGCTCACGTACACCGACACCGATGCCGCGCCCTCCGGCCACGGGAAGGTGAGCACCTGCTCGGTACAGCGCTCGACGATCCGCACTTCTCGCGGCGCGGGCAGCGGCCTGGTCGCGATGACCGTGCACCCTACCTGCACGTCTCCGTCGAGGACGGTGACGGGCGTGAAGTAGGCCCGTACCCAGCCGCGCGGCCAGGAGACGTTGCTCATCCGGTGTTCGCCGTCGCCTCCGACGGTCACCGGATGGACCAGTCGTGCGGAGGTCGGCAGCCCACCGGAGACGTCGAGTGCGCCCGCCGCGAGCAGCGTCCGGTCGATGCCCGGCCGCGGCGCGGTCTCCGTTCGATACATCACCACGGTGCCGATGTCCGGTGGGGTCCAGCCGAGGTCGAAGTGCAGGTCGTCGCTGTCGCCGTGGGTGGCGACGTGCAGGTCGGTGACGGGCTCGAGCACCGCGGACACGAGGACTTCCGCCTGTGCTGCCGGGGAGAGTCTGGTGTGCCCGTCGACGTCGACTTCGCAGATCGCGCGGTAGAGGTAGCGATGCCCCCGTTGGGGGTCGCGGTCGACGAATCCGCCGAGATTGGGTTGGTCGGCCAGGATGCGGTGCCGTGGGTCGTTGGTCACGGGGGTTCGGCCGTCGAGCGGGATGCGCAGTACCCGCACGCGGGTGACCCCCGGCCACACCGACCACTGGCCGATCACGGCGCCATCGTCCTCGACGACCACGAAGTCGGCGACCGGACTGAGGACATGCCCCTCCGCGATGAGAACGGGCTGGCGCCGCACCGCGTCGTGCTGGTCGCGACCGGCATGTGCCCACACCTGCAGGTGCCGCACCGCGGCGGCCGGAGCTGCGGTGTCCACGAGGAGGGTTCCGCGGGTGACACCGACCAGTCGCCCGGCCTCCGGCTTGTAGGGACGGTGCGTCTCACCGGCGACGACGCGGTACAGCACCATCTGTCCGGACCGATCCGGCAGCGGTGACCATTCGAGCAGATGCCCGCCGCCCGGTTCGGCCGTGATGGTGATCGCCCCGACCTCCTGATCGGACTCCCCGTGCATGAACTCGCAGAAGTCCTCGGTGCGCAGGTCGACCAGGTGCTCGCTTCCGGGAACCGGCGCCGGCGGAACCGGCGGTTCGGGCGCCTCCGCAGTCGGCGACGCCTCGGTGACGAACTCGCCGGGCTGGGCCGACGTCACCACGTGGACGATTCCGTCGACCAGTGGTTTCGCCTGGCGTGGCAGCATCGGTTCGATCTCCTCGGCAGTGCGCCGATCGGACCGGATGATCTGCTGCAGATGCGTGTCCTTGAGCAGGCCGGGACGAAGACGGCCGTCGTCGATCTGCTGTTGCCGCCACAGCTGCAGAGCCTCGAAGACAACGTCGGGCATTGTTCCACTCGCTCTCAGAAGTTGATGCCGTCGGCGACGGGCGCAGCGAACGGCGCAGGGGCCGGACGGTCCGCACGGTCGTGCGTCGGTTCGGCCGGTCGCAGCTCGAGGTCGGGCACCTGCGGAATGTCGACCGGTGCTGCGGGGTGACCGTCCGACGGCATGGTCCGCAGATCCTCCGCGGCGATTCCCTCCGTGTACTGGGTGGTGACCGCGACAAGCCCGCAGCCGGCGGGGGTACGTGTCGACGCCGTCTCCGCGACGGTGGTGAGGCCGCGCATCGCCGCGGTATCGGTAAAGATGGCAGGGTCGAAGAACCCCTCGGCCGCGGGTTGTCCGACGCCGGCCAGGAACTCGTCGATGCCGTAGCGACGCACGGCCCCGTCGGCGCGATGTTCGATGGTGGCGAGCAGCTCGCGTGCCAAGTCGCCACGCGGCCCGGACAGCTCGCCGAGTGCCCGCTCCCACATCAGTGCCGCACCGCTCGCCTGACGTTCGCCGCGGTGGAATCGGAGGGACCACTCGTCGAGCGGAGAGCCGGACCCGGCTCCGGCCTTCGCGGCGAGCAGGGAGGGGTCGCGATCGATGTCGAGTCCTGCAGCACCGAGTGAGGAACCCGCGGAACCCACGACGGCGTCCCACGCCTCGGTCAGCCACCCGACACCGAACATGTCCTGCCGCAGCGCGTCTGCGACTCGCTCGACCTGGGCGGGCTCGGGGCTACCGATGCCGACGGCGCTGTGCCGGGGCATCCCCCATTCGATGCTGCGGCCGACGGCATGGGTGTGGTCGGTGACGCCGAGCGGCTTCGCCAGGAACGCTCCGAGTGCCCGATTCCACGACAGGAACTGCCGATACGCGGCAGTGAGGTTCTCGATCTCTCGGAGGGCAGACCTGAGATTCCTCCGGTCTGCTGCGGCCGCCGCCGACGCCGCCTCGCGTTCGACGAGAAGCTGCTCGAGGTACTGCTGCGTGCGTTGGCAGATCCAGGCCACGACGCCCGCCCAGGCGAGCACACACACTGCGATGACGGGCCCGCCGGTCCACCACGAGATCAGCTCCCGCCAGGCCAGCACGCCCGCGACGATCGCGGCGGCGAGGAATCCGAGCGTTGCGATGCGCACCTGGCGGAACATGCGCGCCTGCTGTTCGGCGCTCGCCTCGGCCAGATCGCGGGGCACTTCGGCGGCGTTGAGTCGCTCGAGCAACATGCCTGCCTCGGTGATGCCGGCCGACAACCCGTCGGCGAGGATCGATCCGAAGGTGACCGCGAAGCTTCGGCGGACGCGGCCCACCCAGCCCGCCAGCGCGGCGCTCGTTCTCCGCGCGTCGAGCCCGATCGTCGGATCCTGTTCCAGCCCCCGCAGCCGTGCCTGGAAGTCCTTGATGCCGAGGAGGTCCGGGGCTTCGGCGGCGTGGACGTTCAGCGTCGCCGAGACGACGCCGGGGATGTCGGTGAACTCGTCGTCCGGTCCCGGCACAATGTCCGACGCCGAACGCAACACGGCTCGGTGGGCGCCGACCTGGATGGTCGGCAGGCCCTGCGACCGTTCGGCGGCGTCGGCGAGCGTGAGGGCGGCGCGAGCATAGTCCCGCCACAGCGAGGAGAGGTCGGGCGCCGCGGACTGTGGCGTGTTCGTCGCTCCGTCGAGAGCTGCGCCGATCTGCCGTGACGCCGCCTCGTACTCGGACCATCCGACCCTGCGGCCGTCCGCGTCGACACCGCGGACCACCACACGCCTGGCGCCCTGCGCCAATCCGAACAGCGTGGACTGTGCCGCCGAAGCGACCGCGGCCGAGGCGCGGTGACCGACCCGGGCGGCCCACTGCGCCGGGGCGTTGCGCAGCACTGCGACGAGGAACGAGAAGAACATCGTCAGGGCGTCGGTGAATTTCACCAGGCGCGGAGCGTCGGCCGGGGGTGCGCTCACGCGCTCGCCCTGGAGCAGGTGCCGGTGCTTGACCCACAGTGCCTGGGCCATCGTTCGCGTGGCAGCCGGGACGTCGTCGGCGTACACGACGGCAGTGCCGGCGTCGCGGGGCAACGGCAGCTCCCCGCCGAAGTCGAGCAGATGCGTGCGCAGCTCGTGCTCGGCATGCGAGGTGTCGAGTCGGCGGTAGAACGACCGCACCACCCGCAGCGTGCTTCCCGGCAGGACCGGCTGCTCGTCGAACGGAGCATGCTCCGCATCCGTCCACAGACCCACGATTCCGGCGATCACCGGGGCTGCGTGGCGGCCGACATCGACCGGATCGGTGGTTTCGGTGAGGGACTCGTGGCCCATTCCCGGACCCCGCGAATCCTCCGGTGCGACAAGCAGGTTGTGCCAACCGGCGAGCGCGACCGCGACGGAGTCGGAAGGGGTGTCGCCGGGACGACGCAGCACCGTCCGCAGTCGAACGAGGCGGGCTCCGCCCGAGTTCGACGACAGGAGGTCTGCGAGCGCCCTTTCCGACTCGACCCGAACGGGATCGGTGCCGCGTGCTCCCGGCACGATCACGCACAGTCGCACCACATCGACGCGACGCGACGCGAGCACATCCTGCAGCACCACCGTTGTGTCCGCACCACAGGCGGTTTCGACGGCTGGGATGCGGGCACCACCCGGCGTGACGCCGGCGTCGTCGACCCACACGAACGGTGCGACCAAGCCCGCCGTGGACAGGTCGCGGAGGACGTCACGCACCCCGAGCGCCGGCCCGGTGGAGGCAAGGAACACCGTGAGAACGCTCTTCACCGAATCGGCCATGTCAGAACTGACCCGCGTCGGGAATCACGAACGCGTGCGATGCCGACGTTGCGGACGCCGCCGGCTCGTGCACCGGCCGGTCCGGCTGCTCGGCGCGGTGCCTGCACTCCTCGATCAGGTTCAGCAGCTCACCGGTCGCCCAGTACACGTCCGGCGCGATGTCCCGGAATATCGGAGTGTGGGACGCAGTGACACGATCGGTGATCGCCGAGAAGGTCCCGCCACCGGGTGCCGCGTCCTCCCCTGCTGCCATGTAGTGCAGCCCGGTGAACTCCCGCACCCGGCCGAGCCATGTCGCAGCGTTCTCGGCGCGAGCGTCGATCGAGACGTCCGGGCCAGTGTCGGTGACCTGGGACTGCCATCCCGTGCCGGTCTCGCCGGTCCGCAGCCACTGCGTGAGGATCGACTTGGCGGAGACCTCGAGGATGCCGCCGGCCGGCTTCTCCGGGGAGGCGTCGTAGATCGCGCGCAGCGTCCGGTAGGGAAGCATCGACTGCATGACCGGCGACTCGTGCGACCGCGCCATCGCCAGCAGGACCGATTCGAGCACCGCGGGCAGCCAGTCGTTGTGGGCGAGGAACCGTGACGGCGGGGTCAGCAACGGATGGGGAAAGTCGACCCACGCCGCGGAGGTGGCATCCCACACCCGCACCGGCTCGTCGTACGGTTCCGAAGGAAGGCGCAGGCGGCCGACCACGAGGCCGAGGAACCAGCCGGCGGTCAGCGCTCGCCGCTCGCTGTAGTGCATCGGCAGCGAGGCGGCCAACGGCCGGGAGCGACGCCACTGCCAGAACGACTCCTGCTGCGTCGGAGTCGAATCCGCCCACTGCTTGGCCGCGGGGGTGAGCACGGAGTCGTAGGCGAGCGGCGAGTAGTTCGGGTAGGAGCCGAAGATGTCGATGCGAGTCAACCGGTCTTCCTCGGTCAGCAGGCGCACGAACTCCGATCGGGTCTCGTGGTCGATCATCGGGTTCTTCTGCAGTACCTGCTCGAGGGAATCCGCGACGGGCAGGTTGAGGAACGGCACCGAGGTGAACTTGTACCGGTACTCGACCTGTTGCCCCGGATGCAGCGCCTCGAGCGCCTGCTGGTTGACGCTGGCGAGTGGTCGCGCCAGCGACAGCGCTTCGGCGAACTTCGCCTGCAGTCGCTCACGCCGCTCCTCGAGCGCGTACTCGGGGACGGTCGGATCCTCGATGTACTCCCGCAGCGACACGCGACAGAAGCGGTCGAAGGACTCCCCGGTGCGGCCGACGAACTGCCGAGCGCGCGCGAGCAGTTCCGCAGGTCGAAGGTGCAGGTCATACCGTGCGGCCGAGGGAATGAGCGCCTCGCGGGTTCCCGGATCGTACGGGAATGCGCGGGTCCGCCACGCCGATGTGCGCTCGAGGACTGGATGCTCCTCCCCCGGCGACTTGCTGCCGTCGATCGTCTGCCACAGACCGGTGACGACCCCGACGACGGCCCGTTTGACCGACTCCTCGAACGGCGGCGTCCCAAGACCGCTGGACGCGACCGCGAGCGGCAGGTCGCTGCGGTACTGCACCATGAAGTCGGCCGACGGGGTGAGCATCACCTCGTTGTTCGCTTCCGCGAACCGCTTGGGTACCCGATCGGCCTTGTCCGCGGGCCACGCACCGTACTGGTCGGTGGACAGGCGCGCCAGGCCGACGTCGCTCGCCGGCTTGCTGCGTGCCCGCCGCATCGACGTCTGCGCGTCGTTCAGCGCCTCGAGCAGGGGCTGCAGAATCTCCGGTACCAGCGCGGCCGCGACCTCGGCCACCTTCCCGGACAGCGAGGCGTACAACTGGCGATAGACGTTCTGGCTGCAGCTCGCGAGCACACGGTCGACGATGTCGGCGTCGCTCTCGATGGTTCCCTTGAGTGCGGACAGCGCCTGAGCGGTGTCGGCCGACTGTGCCGTGATGTCGGTCGGCGCCTGTTTCGCGAGGTCCTCCGCCCCCACCCGCACCTGGTCCTTGATGTGGCTGGTCAGCCGGTTCACGAGTGCGGTGGCGTACGGCAGGCCGAGGTCGGCGATCGCCTTCGCCACCGTGCGCTCGATGTTGTCGGCGAGAGTGCGGTGCCACTGGTACGCATGGACAAGCGCGTGCACTTCGGCGGACGCCGTGAGCGCCTGACGACGGGCACCGAGCACCCGCTGGATCTCGGGGACCCACTGGCTCGCGTTCAGACCGCTGCCGGACGGAAGGTAGCCACGCAGTTCGGACTCGGTGACCTGACGGGCCATCCGCAGGCCGTCGCCCTGGGGCAGCACCACACCGGTCAGCCACGCACTGATGCCGACCTGCGCGCCCCGCGGATCCGCCTGAACGACAGGCAAACCCATCGTGGTGAGCAGGGTCTGCCACTGGCTGTCGAGGATGGAGTTGACCTGATCGTCGTCGGACGCGGCATTGCCGGGGTTGCGGTGCCCGTCGAGGAGCCGGTCCACGGTGCTACGGGCAAGCCGCTGCGCCGAGTATTCGGCGTATCGGTCGCGGCCCATGCTCAAGCTCGAGAACCCGTATGTGCCCCACGGCAGGTTGTCCCACTGTCCGCCCCAGCCGATGTTGTCGCGCTGGCCGGACAGGCCCGCACCGTTGGTGAGGTCGTACTGCACGAACTGGCGCGTCGCAGCGCCGCTCATCATCATGCCCGCCAGGCCCCGAGCGAGGCCGCGGTAGATCGCCTTCTGTGAACCGTCGCCGAACGGCGCGCCCTCGACGCCGACACGGCGGCCCACAGGGAACACCCGGGCGAACGGCACCTTCTCGCCGGCGCCGTTCTGCTGGCCGAGCGCGCGCAGGATCTCGACATCGTGCTCGCGCGCGGACCCGAGCTGGCTCGCAACGATTTCGCCGAGCATCGCGAGGGCGTTGGCGCGCACGCCGGTGGTGGCGCTGCGGCCGAGGCCGTCGAAGATGTCCGGGGCGACCATGAACACACCCATCAGCCGCGGATCGAGCTTGGGGATCAGCGTCAGCAGGCGGCACACATCCAAGGCCATCGACGCGCCGGCGCCACCAGCCATCGACGAGACGACCAGGACGATCGGGGACTCCTCCTGCTCGAAGCTGCCCCCGCCGGGGACGTTCAGCGCGCCCATCTCGGTGGCGGTCTGCACGGTGAACAGCTGGTCCCAGGCGTACTGCAGGGTCTCGCGAATACCGCCGGCCTTGCTCAGCGTGATCATGCGGCCGAGGGCGCGGTACTGGCCAGCGCCGGACCCGATGGGCACCGTGACAGCGGAGGGATCCCGCGGGGCCCAGGTGGCGATCTCGTCGAGGCTGCCGCGGGCGGCGAGCTGGTTGCTCAGCGCGTTGTCGAGCACCCCGTACGAGTCGCCCTGGGGGCCGCTGCCGAAGTAGTAGCCGCCCTGGTCGCGAACATTGCCGAGCCCGTCCGGCCCCGCCTCCGGCGCAGTGGGCACATCGATGCTCACGAACTGCCACCCACCCGGGATCCGGTCCACTCCCGCCGCGGCGAGATCGGACCGGAGCTGGTCCATCATGTACGCGAGCGTGACGGCACCCGAACCACCGCATCCGACTACGAGAAACCGCCTCATACCGGTCCTTCCACATCGAGAGAGAGCAAAGCTGGATTCCGACCGTCAAGCGCCGGGCGGACGGAACGGGTCGAAAGGCTGAGCGGCCGGCGCGGCGGACGAGCTCGAACCGCTGTGCGGCGCGGCACCGAATCCAGAACTGCCGCCGAACGCCGGTGGCGCACCGAATGTCGGTGCGGGCGGAGCGGTGGGTGCGCCGAACGGATCGAAGGACGACTGCGGTGCGGGTCGCCCGTCAGGCGCACCGGTGCCCGGCGTCGCCGTGTCGTCGGATCCGACACGCTCACGCAGTCTCGCGAAGGCGCCCGGTGCGCGCCGGTTCAGATCCTCGATCAACCGGACCGGGTTCGAACCTGCGCCGACGAGCAGGAGCACCGACGCGTGGTCGGCGGGTCCGGCCGGATCGTGGAGGATCACCCAGTTGTTGTGCACCGCCAGCGGCAGCCTGGCCTCACCTGTGCGCGGGTCATGATCGGGCTTCGCACCGGAGGAGCCGAGCAGGCCACCGGCCTTGACACGGACGTACCCCGTGCCGACCGGGGAGAGCCCGGTCTTCGCCTCGAGCTTGACGCCGTCTGTCGTCAGCAGTCGCGCAGGCTTGTCCAGGTTCCGAACGATTTCGGTGAGGTCACCGTCGCGCAGCGTGAAGGGTACTCCGTCCCGCAGAACGGCGCCGTCGGCGATCGTCACGGAGAAGCGCTGGGCCTTCAGGGTTTCGGCAGGAATGCGCGAGGCTCGCCACTTGAGCACATACAGCAGAGCCAGCGGGATCGCGATGCCCAGGAACAGCGTGAGAAGGAAGGCCAGCAGGAACCGGCCACTGTCGAGCGGTTTCTGCAGCTCGGCGGTGAACGGCACATCGACCGGCATCGCGCGGTCGAGCTCCCCGGCGGGGGCCATCATCATCCGCACGGAACCGTTGAGGGAGCCGTTGCCGGCCTCGGGCACGTCGAGTTCGACCGTCAGTGCGCCCTGTGCGCCCTCCTCGACGGCCAGGCACCGCTCCGCCGAAGTCGCTGCGGGGTTCACCAAGGCCACGTCACCGACGCCGTCCGGCACGGCATCGATGCGGATCGGTCCCGCCGAATCGAGCCACACGCAGCCGGGACCGCCGACCGGGATCTCCACCGGGAACCGACCGGATCCCTCGACAGTGCCGAAGTCGATCCGGTTCGGCAGCGTTGGATAGCCGACCGGGGGCGCCACCGTCAGCGGCACGTCGACGTATTGGGGCGCCAGTTGAGTACCGGGCGCGATGACCGTCCCCGAAGCCGTCCGGGCGTCGGCGGTGGTCACCTCGAGAGCGAGGCGCAGCGTCGCCTCACCCGGTGGCACCGACGTGAGATCCAGCTCGATCGGCTCGTCGACCCCGTTCTTCGGGATCCTCGACGCCAGCTCGTGCGCAACCCGAGCCGAGTCGACGAGCGACACCGACAAGTACGCGCTTCCGAGCAGGTCGGAGGGGTCGATCTCCCGACGGTCGGAGTCGACGATGCCGAGCTGTATCGCAGATGTCTTCTCGCCGCTGTGGATGGCGGTCACATCCTGTCCGAGCCACGCCGGGAACAGGTTGCCCGAGATATGGATGTTGGACTTGGAGCGCGCCGCGGGATCGGAGCCATCGGGGTCGACGAACACGAGAGCCCACATGCCCTGCCATTGCCCCGGGTTCGCCGACGCCGGCTGGCGCATCGTGAACGACACCGACCGCGCCGACAACCAGCGGTAGTCGACGCCGACTCCGTCGACGTTCAGGCTGCGCGGGGCGTTGTCGCGCGGCATCGCAAGTTCGGCCCCGTCGGGCGACACCAGTGTGGGTACGAGCCCGTCCGCGTCCGCGAAGCCCAGGACTGTCACCGAACCGATGGAGTTGTCGAGGACGAAGCGGTGCTGCGCTTCCTCGCATACCTGACCCACACATACGCCCGTCTCGTTCTCGAGCGGCGCCTGGCCCGGACTGCTGAACGCGTCGAACGCGAAGAGCAGGTCGTCGATGTTCTGGGCGAGGTAGAAGTCGCCGGGTCGGGGCGAGGTCCGGTTCCCGCACGCCTGCCCGGCGGCGGGTTCTCCGGTGGCGATGGACCGCATCAGATCGAAGTCCCCGGCCTGCGCCGTACCGGCCGCGAGCCCCACCGCGAAGGTGACGATTCCCGACGACCGCAACTGGTCCGCGATACCTGCGGGCCGGCAGATCGACTCGCGGGCGGCCGCAATGATCTGCTGAACACCTGCGTCGGTGCCGAGCGATACTCCTGGGGCGTACGGCTTCTCCGCGTCCCGCGTCGTGAAGTCGAGCTTGCCGTCGGAGAACCAGGCGACGGCCTGGCATCTGTTCGCGGCTGTGGACGAGCGGTCGGCGAGAGCGCCGCGGGCACCGTCGAGAGCGGCCCAGTAGTCGGTGTCGACACCGTTCGTCCGGGATCGGAACCTGTCGACCTCGTCCTGCAAGGCAGGCAGGGACCCACCGTCGAGGCGGGTCCACGGCGCGTGCACGGTGAAGTCATCGGAGAAGCCGGCGACCGAAACGTCGAGCGCGACCCCGGCGGAGCCGCCGAAGGAGCTGAGCTGTTCGAGCAGGTAGTTGGCCGCGGAGACCCGCGCCGCCTCGGGGTCCGAGACCTGCAGACTGCCGGATTCGTCGATCATCAACAGCAGATCGCCCTCGCGCTGGGAGGCGAGACACCCGCCGAAGTCCCCCACCGCCGACTGCTGCGGCGCAGCCGACGCGGCCGGTGCCGCCACCACCAGAGAGCCGAGCAGCACTGCCGCGAGCGCGGCCACCTTCTTCACAGTCGACCCGCCCATTCCGCGATCTGCCATGCCCCGAGCGCGATGCCCACGAATCCGAGCACAACGACGGTCCAATACGTCCCCTGCACAGCCTTCGAGCCCGCGTAGACCGGCCGCGCCCGCTGCTGCATGTCGGCGACCGTGTGCTGGGCAAGCAGGTAGAACGCGGCAGGACCGGCCAGCAGCCACCCGATGAAGGCGAACACTGTGGAGCCACCTGACAGGGTGAGTGCGACGGCGGTGAGCCCCAGCAGCGCTACCACGCCGCCGCCGGTCAGCCATGCGCGTGGCGGCCTACCTTGCGAAATGGCCGTCACGACCGGCCGCTGCTCGACAGCGAACGCGTCGGCAGGCGCCCCGCCGAACCCGGGCGTCGACCCGCCGGGCCCCGCGAACGGGGCGGCCACGCTTCCGAACGGCCCTGGGGATGGCCATGGCGACTGGGATCCACCCGACCACGGATCGTCTGCGTCGTCCCGCGAGCTCGAGTACTCGCTGAAGTCGAAGGGGTCGGTCGAGGAGGACACGCGCTTCTTTCGGGGTCGGGCAGGGCGAGCCCGATACGAGCTTCCCCCTGGCAGCATTCCAAAACTTCAAACTTCAATCGCTGGTGGTGAGTGATTGTTACACCTTCCGAATTGACGTTCTTGGAGCCATGCCGAGTTACAGATACTCGCGCTGTTCCAGATTCCCCATTTCGCCGGTGGCACGGGTCCTACATGTGCCGCCCCGCACGCGTGAGGAGACGGATGATTGCCGCCGAGGAGCAGGTGCTCAGTAGGTCAGCGATCCCGCTCTGGCCTCGGCCGCACACACCGACGAAGATGCTGCAGTGGCTGGGACACATCGTGTAAGCGCACCTGATCACGCCGCAGCGAATTCACACCTCATCGATGTAACGGCCCACTAGGTCAGCACCGAAATCAAGATGAGAAGCCGGCGCCATCTCATCTCCCGCCGCTCCTCCGAGGAGGCACCGACCTCCCCACCTACCGCCCGAACTCTTCAAGAAGACGGCAAACCATGTTCGGCACACAACATGCACTCACCACGACTGCGGTAAGCACCCACCACACCATCCGATCGAGGTGGACGTAGCCATGTCGAACTCCCCACCCGCCGGCTGGTATCCGGACCCCGAACGCCCCACCGAGCGACAACGCTACTGGGACGGACAACGGTGGACCTCCGCCCACGCCCCCTATGCAGGCGTCGGCAAAACGGGCGCAACCCGGTCCACACAAGCATCCTCCCCACCTCTGCAAGGTCGGAACCCGCGCACCCGCCTGGGCGGGCTCGTCGCAGTCGGCACGATCACGCTGGGCTTGCTGTTCATACTCGGCGGTCTTTCGGAACGGCTATGGGCCTTAATATTGTTTGGTCTTCTCGCCGCCGTCACCGGCATCCTCTATATCCGCGAGGACCGCACCCGTCCAGCACGCTATAAGTGGGCAGCATGGTCCCTCATTCCAGCCTTTGTCCTGGCGATTGTCACCACTCCTGCCACCGGACCCGACCCCGAAACATCAGCGGACCAAACTCGCGCCCCGGCCACCTCTACCTCGCCGCCGATATCGCCGTCATCGGCGCCCACCATGCCTGATACGCCGCTCGCTGCGCCCGCACTCTTTCCCCAAGTCGACAGCCAGGCAGCTACCCAGTCCCTGACCACCCTTGCCAGCATTCCTACTCGGACCGAGTTGCCCGAGACGGAATACGATCCGTCGCGCTTCGGCGAGCCCTGGTCCGACGATGTCACCGTCGACGGCGGCCACAACGGCTGCGACACCCGAAACGACATCCTGCGCCGCGACCTGTTCGCAGTCACGATTCAACCTGGATCCCGCGGCTGCGCGGTCCTCAGCGGCACGCTCAACGACCCTTACACCGGCACCTCGGTCGCCGCCATTGGCGACACGCTCGACGACGTTGTCATCGACCACGTCGTCCCGCTGCCCGATGCCTGGCAGAAAGGTGCGCAGGCACTCGACGCCGCAACCTTACAAAACCTCGCCAACGACCCTCGCAACCTTCAGGCCACCGCCAGCAGCATCAGCGTGCAGAAAGCCGACCGGGACTCCGCGGGCTGGCTGCCGCCGCACGGCCAGTACCGCTGCACCTACGTTGCCCGGCAGGTCGAGGTGAAAGCCGCCTACCACCTATGGATGTCGCCACCCGAACACCAGGCGATCGAGCAGCTGTTGATCGGCTGTGGCGGCGTCGCCCCCACCACGCCGGCGGTATCGGAACCCCCAGCGCCCCAACCGCAGCCGACCGTCGAGCAGAACGCACCAGTAATACCGCCGCCACCCCCTCCCGTTGAACCTACGCCCCCACGCCCTCCCGTTGAACCTCCGCCCCCACCGCCCCCGGTCGATCCGGCACCAATCCCAGCCGAGCCAGTACCGCTCCCGGCACCCGCACCCAACGGCGGCTATGACGGCAGCTGCGGACCGAACAGCTACATCAACGTCGACGGCGAATGCATCCCCGGCCCGGTAGAAGCACCGAGCCCTCCCAGCGGGGCCACCGCGCGCTGCAATGACGGCACCTACTCCTTCAGCCAACACCGACGCGGCACATGCTCCGGACACGGAGGCGTTGCCGAATGGCTATGACCGGCGGGAGCCCGACCCGCTCCCCGTGAGCGTTCAGACCTCACCAAGATCACATATCGACGACAGCGATCTTTCAGCTTCGTGAGGTAGATGTTCAACTACCGCTCTACCGCATCTCCGACACCCGTCGAAGTCCGCCTCGACTCCGGCGACAGCCGTGCCCCGACATATGCAATCGCATTGCTACAGAACAACGGTGGCGAACTTCCCGTCAGGCGCGAGGTCGAGGACATCCGAGGTCACCGATTCCCCTAAAAAGGCCTACGGATGGGCTTGCGCTGGAGTGCGGGCAGCAAGTGCCCGCACAGGAATTCACTGCGGCCCGTAGTGTGCGCCACGATGCCCGGGAGGCCGGAATTCGCGGTGCGCACTCGGGCCCGGTGTATTCCAGCGGTGGGCCGCGTCGACTAAGTCCGGACGACCTACTCGGCGTCCACGCCGTACCTCGCAACCAGACCACTCAAGCCGTCGTCGTACCCCTGCCCCACCGCGCGCAGCCGCCACTTCCCCGCCCGCCGGTAGATCTCGGTGAGCACCATGGTCCGCTCGGTGGTCCCGGCATCGAGTACGAACGTCGCCGCCGTTCCGTCCTCACCGTCGACGCTTACGGACACAGCCCCCAGTTCGCCGAAGGTGCGCTCGCCGTCGATGGCCGCGGCGATCGCGATGCGCGCGCATTCATCGGGCAGCGCAGCGAGATCGAGCCGTACACTCTGCTCGCTGCTGCCGTCGATCGACAGCTCGATCGCGCCGTCCTCGGCGGTGGGGTTGTTGTAGAAGACGAAGTCGTCGTCGCTGTCGACCTTTTCGTCCTCGCTGAGCAGGAAGGCGACGATGTCGACGTCGAAGTCGTCCGTCTCGGCGCGCCAGGCGACGTTGACCGTCCACGACATCTTCCGCGCCGGCAGGTCGATGACCTCGCCTCGGGCGAGCGCTGGCGCGGAGATGCGGGACTCGATGCGCATGTGCGGCGGCACGACGCCCTTCTCCACCGCGGCGCTGATGTCCGTCTTGGTCAGGACGGGGAGCTCGCGCGCGGTGATGCGCGGCATGCGCCGGTCGCTGTCGCCACCTTCCAGCATCAGCACGTCCGTGACCGCCGCGGTGAGGTTGAGCGACGGGCGTGCACCGAGCTGGACGAGACGCGAGCGCATGAGCACGGCGTCGAGGTGGGTGCCGCCGAGGAGCAGCACCCGCCGGCCCTGCCACAGCTTCGGTTTCTGTCCCGTGAGCATCCGCTCGGGCAGGCTCGGTACATCGGCGAGGGGCTCAGCAGGCGCCGCCTGCGGAGGAGGTTCGATCACGGGCTCAGCAGCGGGCGCGGCCACCTCGACCACGGGACGCATCTTCGGTTCACCCGGATTCACCCGGGTGAGCATCTCTTCGAGCTGCTGCTCGGTGATGACGGGAATGCCCTCGGCCATTGCCTTGCGGATCTTGCCCGTCTGTACGCCGGGGTCGTTGCACACGACCACGCTCGTCTGGCGACTGACGGAATTCATGACGTCGAGGCCGGCGTCGGCCATCCGGCCGGCGAGCGGGACCCGCGGCGTAACCGTCTGCCCCGTGACGACCACCTTCATCCCCTGCACCAGGCCGACGTCCAGCGACAGGCGTCCCGGGTTCTTCCACTCGCATGGCACGCGCGGCACGGAGTCCGGGTAGGCGGGCCTGCGGCTGAGGCAGTCGACCACCGGCAGCGGGAGCTGCAGATTCTCGGCGAGCAAGGCGCTGCGTACGAAGACCTCGCTGAGGACGCGGGCGTCGTCGTAGGCGTCGTGCTCGAGCAACTGCTGGACCTGCCAGTGGGCGGCCAGGGTGGAGAGTTTGTGATCGGGCACGTCGAGTTCGAGCCGCCTCGACAGGGCGAGAGTGCACAACCGCTGTCTGGCCGGGATCTCGGTTCCGGCGCGCCGGAACTCGGCGTCGAGGAATCCGTAGTCGAAGGCCGCGTTGTGGGCGACGATGGTCCCGCCGTCCAGCACCTCGGCGAGTTCGCCGGCGATCTGCTCGAAGCGCGGGGCACCGGCGAGCCGTTCGCGCGTCAACCGGTGCACGTGAACCGGGCCGGGGTCGCAACCCGGATCGACGAGAGTCGAGTACTCCTGCTCGACGCTGCCGTCCTCCCGCAACACCAGCGCGGCGACGCTGAGCACCCGATGCGCATAGGCGCGCAGGCCGGAGGTCTCGACGTCGACGACCACCCAGCGATGGCCCTTCGGCAGCGTCCGCGAACCCGACGCGTGCGACAGCGTGTCGATCACCTGCACCTGCTCTACCTCCGACTGTTCTGCTGCCGGCCCCACCGGCGCACCCGAACATAGTGACTGATGCTCACGACACCACCGACCGCGCCACGCCGAGCGCGCCTGCCTCCGACCCGTGCCGGGCAGTAACGTGCCAGCCATGGCACAGCCACTCGAAGGCAAGATCGCTCTGGTCGCCGGCGCCACCCGCGGCGCCGGCCGCGGGACCGCAATCGCCCTCGGCGAGGCCGGTGCGACGGTCTACTGCACCGGCCGCAGCACCCGCGAGCGCCGCTCGGAGTACGACCGACCGGAGACCATCGAGGAGACCGCCGAGCTGGTGACGGCCGCGGGTGGGGTCGGCATACCCGTCGCCGTCGACCACCTCGATCCCGAGCAGGTGCGACGGCTCGTGCAGCGCATCGACGACGAGCACGGCCGCCTCGACGTCCTCGTCAACGACATCTGGGGCGGCGAGAAGCTCATCGAGTGGGAAACCCCGCTGTGGGAGCACGACCTCGCGGGCGGACTGCGCATGGTGCATCTCTCGGTCGACACGCACCTGATCACCAGCCACTTCGCGCTTCCACTGCTGATCCGGAACCCCGGTGGGCTCGTCGTCGAGATGACCGACGGCACAGCCGAATACAACGCGAAGAACTTTCGTCTCTCGGTGTTCTACGACCTGGTCAAGTCCTCGATGCTTCGCCTCGCGTTCTCGCAGGCAAAGGAGCTCGCGCCGCACGGGTGCACGGCCGTCGCGCTGACGCCCGGCTGGATGCGGTCGGAGATGATGCTCGAGCACTTCGGGGTCACGGAGGAGAACTGGCGCGACGCCGCCGTGCCACATTTCGTCGCGATCTCGGAGTCACCACGGTTCGTCGGGCGGGCCGTTGCGGCGCTGGCTGCGGATCCGGACGTACATCGCCGCAACGGCGGCTCCTTTTCGTCGGGCGAGTTGGCGCGCGAGTACGGCTTCACCGACGTCGACGGGTCGCAACCCGACTGCTGGCGGTACATGGTGGAGGTTCAAGATCCGGGTCTGCCCGCGGACTCGGCCGGGTATCGATGAGCGCGACACGCCGACAGAGCGACAACCGCTCGCCCCCAACATATTCCACGAAAGCACACCGAATCGATTGACGCCCCGGCGTCCCGGTGCCACGATGTGTCATCCTCCGCGTCCGCGAGGGTCACAATTGAAGAAGGCCCGCCAGGAGCGGCAACTCCCGACGGGCCGGATGTCCGACTGTAAGGGAGTCGAACGTGGGTAAGAATACCCTCGTCGGAGGCGTGCGCCGCGCGCCGCGCCCGACGAGCAACTACACCGTCGTCCGCAACGAGACGATCGGCAACAAGGACCTCTCCTTCCGCGCCCGCGCGGTCTTGATCTGGCTGCTTTCGAAGCCGGCCGACTGGCGCATCCGCTCCGACGCGATCGCCGCGGAATCACCGGCCGAAGGCCGTGACGCCATCCGGTCCGCGATGCGGGAACTGGCTGCGCACGGTCACCTCGTCACCGAGCGTCGCCAGAACGAGCACGGCCAGTGGATCACCGTCCAGACCGTCTATGAAGTACCGGTCCGGCCCGAGCCGGGGCCTGGAAATCCGAACCCCGGCGAGCCGGACACCGGAGAACCCGGCGCTGAACAAAGAACTGAAGACCAAGAGACTGAAACAAACCCCTCACCGGCCGCCGAGCCGACGGCACCACCCGCGCGGCAACGAGGGGTGAGCAGCATCCCGGAGAAGAAGCCGATCGCCGAGCTCGCGACCGCGTGCCGCGCCGCCGGCCTGACTGCGACGTTCGACTATCTGCCCGCCGCCGCGCGCTCCCAGCTCGCCGCGCTGATCGACTCCCACGGAATACCATGCCTGGTCGCGGCGGCACGGTCGGCGCATCGACTGAACAATCCGACGCGCTTCGCGCACGCGTGGATCCCGCTGTGGCAATCGCTTCCCCTGCCACGGCCTCCCCTGCCGCCCCGATGCGGCCGGTGCGACGAGTTCGGCTGGTTGCCCGACGACCCGCACGGCCGCGCCGTGCGGTGCCCGTGCCGTCGCGTCGACGCGCCCGACCACCCGCTCGCTGCGTGAGCATCCGTCGGCGGCGAGCCGGTAGCATCTGCGGGAACTGTTCCGTGACCACCGAGGTCGGAGGCCCATGTCCCGCAAGCGCTCAGGGTCAAGTCGCGGATCCTCTTCTCAGCCGCTGCCCGACAATGTCGTGTCGTTGGCCGAGCGTCGCCGCCCGGCGGGCACACAGAACGAGCAGTACGGCGCACTGGTTCCCGGCTTCGCCGGGTGGCTCGTGGAGAACGCCGTCTGCCCGCCGAACCGGGTGGAGCAGATCGCGGTGAGCGTCGCGAACGCGGTCGACGCACTGTCGCGGGCAAGCAAGGGATTCTCGGCGACACACTGGCGCAGCCGCGACGTGGACCACTTGCTCGAACGTGTGCTGACCAGCGACCTTGTCGAGGACGACGACGAGACGCGGGCGCACATCGCCGGGGATGTCACCGCCTTCCTGCGGTTCCTCGAGGCGACGAACCGGTGGACCGGCACCGACGACGACCTCGGATACGGCCTGTCCACGCTCGTGTCCTACATCGAATCGAAGCTCGCGTCCCTCCCACCGGTCGACGAGCCGCCGGTCGACCCCGAGGCCGAACGCGCCGCCTTGACGGTCGTGCCGGTAGTCGCACGGCTGGACGCCCTGCTCGGCTGGATCGGCGAACGCCGGCCTGTGACCGCGACCGGAGCGCTGAAGCGTGCCCTGGTCATGGAGGCCTTCGACGCTGTCGGCGGCAAGCGCGAGGATCTGGCACCGCGCAAGGTCCAGTCGATGTGGGATCTTTCCGTGCTGGCACAGACCTGGGTCGTTGCAGCCATGCTGGACCTGATCTCGATCGGAAAGACCGTCGTCAAGCCCGGTCCTGCCGCGCCGGTGTGGCGGGATCCGGACCGTAATCCCGGCGAGTACCTCACCCTGTGCCGGGACGCGGTGACACATTCCCTCGTCGTGGCCCTCGGCAGGCGCGGCGAGGGGCGGCTCGTAGCATTTCATTCCGTCCTCGACGAGGCGACCGCTGCCGTCCTGTCCGCCGGTCTCGGTGAGCACCCCCTGCCGTCCGGCCCCGAGGAACGCCTGCACGCACTGTCCGTGCTGTTCCCCGGCATGCCGGTCGGACCGAGTCTTCTCGGCAGCATGCTCGTCGACCGCCTCGACGACCTCGTCGCCGACGGCATCCTCGACGACGCGGACGGCTACCGCGTGCCGACGCCTCTCCGTCCTGCCGTGCGGGCCGCCGTGCGCATCCTCCTCGGCGACGCGACACCCGTCGCCATCCACCCGCCCGCGCGGTGTACCCTGCGAATCACGTTGCGCGACAGCGAGCCTGCGGTGTGGCGACGGGTGGTGGTCGACAATTCCCTGAGTCTGCTGCATCTGCACTTCGTTATCCAGAGCTGCTTCGCCTGGGAGGACTACCACCTGCACCAGTTCACCGAGGGCGAGCCGTTCACCGGTGGTTGCGTGTACGTGCCCGACGATCAGCTCGACGACGAGCTCGCGAACGGTCAGGACGAGGTCGTCGACGAGGGAATGGTGACCATCGGGACGGCGCTGCCCGAGGTCGGGGCATCGCTGACGTACCTGTACGACTACGGCGACGGGTGGACGCACGACATCGTCGTCGAGTCCGTCGCCGACTTCGACGCCGAGGCACCGCGCGCCGCGTGTGTCGACGGGCAGGGCCTGGCGCCGGCCGAGGACTCCGGCGGGACGTGGGGCTGGACGGACATGCTCGCCGCGGCCGATGACCCGGCCCACGAGCGTCACGACGAGATCCGGCAGTGGCTCGGACTGCGGCCGGGTGAGCGCGTCGACCCGGAGTGGTTCGACCGCGACGACACCAACGGACAGCTGCGCGCACTGTTCGGATAGCGCTGCGGTCGAACGGTTTGCGCGAATCTCGCATCGAGCGAGCAATCCTTCTCCCCGGTCCGCCGTACACCCTCGGCAGCGGTGGGTGACGACACGAAAACCTGGGTTCGGCGCCACCCGAGGCACGCCGTGTCGGGCCGATCCGCGCCCGCCGGAAGAATCAACCGGTCGGCCAGCGGCGGCTTGCCGAAGGCACGACGCAGTGGTTCGTCACTCGGCAGTGCGCGTTCCAGGTCGGTTGCGTACGTGATCGAGAGGTCCTCGGACACGGTGAGGAGGCCCGTGTCGAATGCGACATCTGG
>NZ_WVTE01000288.1:0-73526 GCF_009939605.1 Rhodococcus sp. YH1
CGGCAACCCGTACGAGCTCCTGAAGGCCCTGGGCGACCTGCACTTCCAGCGCCCGCCGGCGCTGACGCTCGCCCAGATCGCGCGCTCGCTGGGGTTGGAGACGCTCAAGCCCATCGCGCCGCCCCCGCAGGAGCACCTGCCGCGCTGGCGCCGGTTCGCCGAGGGCCTGCGGCACTCGCGCAGCCGCGACGCCGAGGTGATCCACCACCACTACGACGTCTCCAACGCGTTCTACGAGCGCGTCCTCGGGCCCTCCATGACGTACACGTGCGCCCTGTTCGACTCGGAGACGCAGAGCCTCGAGGACGCGCAGGAGAACAAGTATCGCCTCGTCTTCGAGAAGCTGCGGCTGCAGCCCGGGGACCGGCTTCTCGACATCGGCTGCGGCTGGGGCGGGATGGTCCGGTACGCGGCGCGGCGCGGCGTCAAGGCGCTCGGCGTCACCCTGTCGCGTGAGCAGGCCGAGTGGGCGCAGAAGGCCATCGTCGAGGAGGGACTCACCGACCTCGCCGAGGTCCGCTTCTCCGATTACCGCGACGTGCCCGAGACCGGCTTCGACGCGATCTCGTCGATCGGGCTGACCGAGCACATCGGCGTGCAGAACTACCCGGCGTACTTCCGGCGGCTGCACGAGAAGCTGCGCGAGGGTGGGCTGCTGCTCAACCACTGCATCACCCGCCCGGTCAACCGCGGTCCCGTGAAGGCCGGGGGCTTCATCGACCGGTACGTCTTCCCCGACGGCGAGCTCACCGGCTCGGGCCGCATCATCACCGAGGTCCAGGACGTGGGCTTCGAGGTGCTGCACGAGGAGAATCTGCGCCAGCACTACGCGCTGACCCTGAAGGGCTGGTGCGAGAACCTCGTCGCCGACTGGGACGCCTGCGTCGCCGAGGTCGGCGAGGGCACCGCCCGCGTCTGGGGCCTGTACATGGCCGGCTCCCGCCTCGGCTTCGAACGCAACGTCGTTCAACTGCACCACGTCCTGGCCGTCAAGCTGGGCCCGGACCAGGAGCCGAACGTCCCGCTGCGCCCTTGGTGGGTGGCCTAGGCGGCTCCGCCGCCCGTGCGTGGTTCTGGTAGTGCCCGCTACCAGAACCGCGCACGGCAGCTGCAGGGGTTCGGCTCGTCCCGGACCCAGCCCAGCCGGGTCAGTACCGTCTCGACCTCCCGCGCGACGTCGCACGGTGACGACGCCACCTCCCGATATCCGAAGACCAGTCGCGACCGGCCGGCCAGCTCGGCGGCGTTGTCGCGGCGCCGGTCACGGAAGGCGACTTCGCGCATCGAATGGACCCACCTGCCGTCCAACCGCACCGTGAGCGGGCATCCGGCGCCGTCGTACGTGCAGTCCTCGTACAGGGTCCTGCCGTCCACGACGACCGGACTCTGCCGGCGCGCCACGGGCAGAGCGTGTGCACGCTCGACGTCGATCGCGTAGTGGTACTCGAGCACGGACTGCACCCCGTCTGCGAGCAACGTCACCGCCTCTGCCAGCGAACTCCGATACCGATACGGCGGTCGTTCCTCGAGTCGCAGACGCACATCGGCCAGTCTGATGCCGGCGTTCGTCACGGTGGCGATCAGCGACAGGTACGCCTCCCGCGGCGACGGTTGCGCGGTGGCCAGATCCAGTGCGGTGTCGACCTTGGTCGTGCGCGGCAAGTACCGATCGACGCCGATGTGTGCGTGTGCCCGTGACCGGTGCACGACTACCCCCGGATGGAGAACGGCAGTCGGCTTCGACACCGGCAGCTTCGCTTTCCGTCCTGGTGCCCGCACCGTGGCTCGCTGCGGCAGCGCAGACTTCCCCACGGGAACGGTGAGGTGTACCGGTGCGGTGTCGTCGACCGGAAGCATGCCCCACACCTCGGCCGCGGTCCGGTGACTGAGCATCGCCGCTCCGCCCCCATACAGCAGGGCCGCCTCGAGCACCATGGTCCGCGTCAACGGTCCGCTGCTGACGGCATACACGCCCTGCAGGACACGTTGCCACCGTCCCGTATCGAGCAGATGCCGGACCGCTCCACGGCCCACCCCCAGTGCAGTCAGCTCCGCCTGTGTGACCAAGCCGGCCCGATCGTCGACCAGCTTCTGAATCTCGCTCTTCCCGAAGTCGTCCCCCATGCCGTCGATGATGGCCGACCCGGCGACGGGCAAGGGCTCCCGACCGTGGTCGGGAGCCCTTGCCTGTGGACAACTCGTGTGTGGTTCTGGCAGCGATTGCTACCAAAACCACGCACGGGCGCGTCAGCGCAGGGACGCCGGCGGGGTGAAGCGCTCGCCGTACTTGGCGGCGAGTTCCTCGGCGCGCTTGACGAAGCCCTCCTTACCGCCCGGGTAGCCGGCGATGTACTGCGCGACGCCACCGGTCCAGGCCGGGAAGCCGATGCCGAGGATCGAGCCGATGTTGGCGTCGGCGGTGGTACGCAGCACGCCCTCGTCGAAGCACTTCTGGGTCTCGATGGCCTCGATGAACAGCATCCGCTCGATCAGGTCCTGGATCGGGATGTCGGTGGGCGCGCTGCTGAACTTCTCGCGCAGGCCCGGCCAGATGCGGGTGCGCTTGCCGTCGGCGTACTCGTAGAAGCCGCCGCCACCGGCGCGGCCCGGGCGGCCCTCGTCGACGAGGAAGTCGACGACGGTGGTCGAATCGTCCTGCGGCACCTTCAGACCCGACGCCTCGGCGGCAGCCTCGGTCTCCTTGCGGATCTTCTGCATCAGCGTCAGGTTCAGCTCGTCCGACAGCTGCAGCGGCGGAGCCGGGTAGCCGGCCTGCGAACCGGCCTGCTCGATCGTGGCCGGCTCGATGCCCTCGCCGACCATGCGGATCGCCTCGTTGACGAACGTGCCGATGACGCGGGAGGTGAAGAATCCCCGCGAGTCGTTGACGACGATCGGGGTCTTGCGGATCTGCTGGGCGAGATCGAACGCCTTGGCCAGCGTCGCGTCGGAGGTCTTCTCCCCCGCGATGATCTCGAGCAGCGGCATCTTGTCGACCGGGGAGAAGAAGTGCAGGCCGATGAAGTCCTCCTGGCGCTTCACTCCCTCGGCGAGGCCGGTGATCGGCAGGGTCGAGGTGTTCGACCCGAGCACCGCGTCCGGCGCGACGACGTCCTCGATCTCCTGGAACACCTTGTGCTTGAGGCCGGTGTTCTCGAACACGGCCTCGATGACCAGGTCCGCGCCGGCCAGGTCGGCGGCGTCGGCCGTCGGCGTGATGCGGGCGAGCAGCGCCGCGGACTTCTCCTCCGTGGTCTTGCCGCGGGCGAGCGCCTTGGCCTCGAGGCCCTCCGAGTAGGCCTTGCCCTTCTGCGCCGACTCGATCGAGACGTCCTTGAGGATCACGTCCATACCGGCCTTGGCGCACACGTAGGCGATGCCCGCGCCCATCATGCCGGCGCCGAGCACGGCGACCTTCCGGAAGGTGGTCTTCGGGAACGGCGTGCCGTCGGCCTGCTTGGGGCGCGACGCCCCGGAGTTGATGGCCTGCATGTCGAAGAAGAACGCCTGGATCATGTTCTTCGCGACCTGGCCGGTGACCAGCTCGGTGAAGTAGCGGCCCTCGATCTTCGACGCGTTGTCGAAGTCGACCTGCGAGCCCTCGACGGCGGCGGCCATGATGGCCCGCGGGGCGGGCATCGGGGCGCCCTTGAGCTGCTTGCGCAGGTTCGCGGGGAACGCCGGCAGGTTCGCCGCGAACGACGGCGACGCGGGGGTGCCGCCGGGGATCTTGAAGCCCTTCTTGTCCCAGGGCTGCACGCCGCCTTCGGGATTGGCCTTGATCCACGCCTTCGCGGCGGGGACGAGTTCGTCGATCGAGCCGACGACCTCGTCGATCAGGCCGAGTTCCTTGGCCTTGACCGGGTTGTACTTGTTGCCCTGCAGCAGCACCTGCATCAGCGCGGTCTGGATGCCGAGCATGCGCACGGTGCGGGTGACGCCGCCGCCGCCGGGCAGCAGGCCCAGGCTGGCCTCGGGCAGGCCGATCTGCACACCCTTGACGTCGGCCGCGATGCGGTGGTGGGTGGCCAGGGCGATCTCGAGACCGCCGCCGAGGGCCGCGCCGTTGATCGCGGCGACGACGGGCTTGCCGAGGGTTTCGAGCCGGCGCAGGTCCGCCTTGATGCCCTCGACCTCGTCGAAGATCCGCTGCGAGTCCTCGGGGCCGACCTTGATCATGTTCTTCAGGTCGCCGCCGGCGAAGAAGGTCTTCTTCGCGGAGGTGATCACGACACCGGTGATGTCGTCCTTCTCGGCGACCAGGCGGTCGACGGTGGCCTTCATCGACGCCTTGTAGAGCTCGTTCATGGTGTTCGCGCCCTGGTTCGGGTCGTCGAGGGTCAGCACCACGATGCCGTCGGCGTCGCGCTCCCAGCCGATCATGTTGTTCTCAGTCACTGTGAATTCCCCAGTCCCTTCCGAAGTTTCAGACACGCTCGATGATCGTGGCCACGCCCATGCCGCCACCGATGCAGAGGGTGACGAGGGCGCGGCGGGCACCGCGGCGCTCGAGCTCGTCGACCATCGTTCCCGTGATCATGGCGCCGGTGGCGCCGAGCGGGTGCCCCATCGCGATGGCGCCGCCGTTGACGTTGAGCTTCTCGTCCGGGATCTTCAGGTCCTTCTGGAACTTGAGCACGACCGACGCGAACGCCTCGTTGATCTCGAACAGGTCGATGTCGTCCACGGTCAGGCCGGCGGCGGCGAGGACCTTGTGCGCGGCCGGGGTGGGGCCGGTGAGCATGATCGTCGAGTCCGCACCCGAGGTGGCGGTGGCGACGATGCGGGCGCGCGGGGTCAGGCCCATGTCCTTGCCGGCCTGCTCGGAGCCGACGAGCACCAGCGCGGCGCCGTCGACGATGCCGGAGCTGTTGCCGCCGTGGTGGACGTGGTCGATCTTCTCGACGAAGTGGAACTTCTGCAGCGCGACGGCGTCGAAACCGCCCATCTCGCCGACCATCGCGAACGACGGCTGCAACCCGGCCAGGCCCGCGAGGGTGGTGTCGGGACGCATGTGTTCGTCGTGGTCGAGGACGGTCAGGCCGTTCTGGTCCTTGACCGGCACCACGGACTTGGCGAAGTACCCGCCGGACCACGCCGCCGCGGCCAGCTGCTGCGAACGCAGCGCGTACGCGTCGACGTCCTCGCGGCTGAAGCCTTCCATGGTGGCGATCAGGTCGGCGCTCACACCCTGCGGCACGAAGTAGGTGTCGTAGTTGGTGGCCGGGTCGAGGGCCCACGGGCCGCCGTCCGAGCCCATCGGCACCCGCGACATCGACTCGACGCCACCGGCGACGACGAGCTCGTCCCAGCCGGAGCGGACCTTCTGCGCGGCCATGTTCACGGCCTCGAGGCCGGAGGCGCAGAAGCGGTTGATCTGCACGCCGCCCACGGTGTCGGGCATGCCCGCCGCGGTGACGGCGGTGCGGGCGATGTCGGCACCCTGGTCGCCCACCGGTCCGACGACGCCGAGGATCAGGTCCGAGATGCGGTTCTCGTCCAGGTCCGGGAACCGCACGCGCAGTTCGTCGATCAGGCCGGTGACCAGGGAGATCGGCTTGACCGAATGCAGCGACCCGGTCTTCTTGCCGCGGCCGCGCGGAGTTCGGATGGCTTCGTAGATGAATGCCTCGGAGGTCACAGTGCAGGGTTCCTTCCCGTGCTTTGCGGATGCGAGGGGCGGCGGCTCGTGACAGCCGTCACGCCCGACCTCGTTCACCCTAGGAGCCGGGGCCCCCCGGACTGAAGGACCGAACCGAGCGGAGTCCGTGACCGAACCGAGCGGACGTTCACGCCCCGAGACCGGCCTCGCGGGCCCGCACGATCGCGGTCGACCGGTCGGCCGCGCCGAGCTTGCCGAGCACGTTCGACACGTGGTTGCGCACCGTTTTCGGGCTCAGCACCAGCCGGCGGGCGATGGTCGCGTTGTCGTGCCCGCGCGCCATCAGGTCCAGCACCTCGCGTTCGCGATCGGTGAGTTCCGGGAACACCGCCGGCGCCAGGGTGCGGGAGGCGGCCATCGCCCCGATGGCCTTGGCGGCGACGGCGGCACCGACGATGACCTCGCCGTCCGCGACGGCGCGGATCGCCCGCTCGACACCCGACGGGTCGGCACCCTTGACGAGGTAGCCGCGCGCCCCGGCGCGCACCGAGGCGACGAGCGACTCCTCGTCCTCGTGCATCGTCACCACCAGCACCCGCAGCTCGGGGAACCGCCCGAGCAGCTGCCGGGTCGCCTCGATGCCCGAGCCGTCCCCGAGTTCGAGGTCCATGAGCACGACGTCGACGTCCGCGGTGATCACCTCGAGCGCCTCGGCGACCGAACTGGCCTGGGCCACCACCTCGATGCCGTCGAGGGTGCCCAGCAGCGCGACGAGCCCGAGCCGGAACACCGGATGGTCGTCGACGACGGCGACGGCGATCGCCGCGGGGGCGTTCACGACGGCCCCCACGGGAGGTCCGCCGTGACGACGGTGCCGTGCGGCTGCGCCGCCGTGATCTCGACGGTGCCGCCGACGTCCTCGGCGCGTTCGCGCATGCTGTGCGTCCCCACGCCCCGTCGCGCGTTCCGGTCCAGCCCGCGGCCCGCGTCGCGTACCTCGAGGGTGAGCCGGTCCGCCGCCGCCCGCACGAGCACCCGGCACCCGTCGGCACCGCTGTGCCGCCGCGCATTGGTGACCGCCTCGGCGGCGATGCCGTACGCCGCGGCGACGACCGCCCCGCCCCGGCCCGGTGGCACATCGGCGTCCACGTCGACGCGGAATCCACTGCGCGAGTGGACCGCCGACATCTCCTCCAGCGCGGCGGCAAGACCCAGCTCGTCCAGGACGGGCGGCAGCAGCCCCCGGGAGAGTTCGCGCACGCCCTCGACCTGGTGGTCGAGTTCGCGCAGCAGCGAGTCGATCAGCGGAGCGGCGCCGGCGGAGTCGCTGTCGATGAGGTTGCGGGCGCCCTGCAGCCCGAGCCGGATACCGGCGAGGGACGGACCGAGCCCGTCGTGCAGTTCCCGGCGGATGGTGCGGCGCTCGGCGAGCCGGGCCTCGGTGAGCCGGTCGCGCGCCGCGTCGAGCTCCTCCGAGGACCGCAGCACCACGAGCCCGGCCTCCACCACGGAGGCGAGTTCGCCGAGCGCGCGGAAGCTGCGGGGCCCCAGCGTCTCACCGGGCGGGGCGGTCACCTCGAGCCGGCCGTCGCGCAGGACGACCTGCTCGGTGGGCCCGGTGGGGGTGCCCCATCGGGCGAGCGCCTCGTCGCCGCGGCGCACCGTCACCGACTCGAGGCGCAGCGCCACACCGACTCCGGCGGCGAGGTCCTCGAGCAGCCGCCGCGGCGTCTGCGCCCCCGCGAAGTGCCGGCCGAGCCGGCGCACCGCGCTCGCCGGGTCGTCGCCCTCGCCGTAGACGAGGGTGTGCACGCGCCGGGTCAGCCAGGCCCGCACCGGTTGCACGGCCAGGGCCACCGCGACCGCGGCGATGGCCTGGGCGACGACGGATCCGTCCGTCGGCAGGATCAGGGCGACGGTGGCGGTCACGGCGAGGTAGCCGGTGGCGAGTACCGCGACGAGGCTGCCGGCGACGGCGGCGCGGCCGACCGCGAGGTCGAGCCCCCACAGCCGTTGCCGCAGCACCACCACGAGGATCGCGACCGGGTAGAACGCCTGCGTGGCCAGGTGCAGCAGCGGCGTGAGCATCCACGGCAGGCCGGGCACCGCCAGCGGGATGTAGGACACCGCCATCAGGGCGGTGCCGAGCGCGAGCCAGCCCAGGCCGATGCGATCGGAGACCGGGCCGCACCGCCACCGGTAGGTGATGTCCGCGGCGGCGAGCAGGCCGAGCGTGACGACGGGCAGCACGAGCCAGCCGACGGCGGTGCCGGTGAAGGTGCGGGCCCAGAAGAACCACGCGGTGACCACGGCACCGGCGAGCACGCCGAGGCGGGCGCGCCGGTCGAGCGGCGTGTCGCGGACCAGCCAGGGCACCACCAGGAACAACGCCAGGGTGCCGGGGATCCACGCGGTGCTCTGCAGCGGCGCGAGGACCCCGGCGAACGGCAGCCCGGGCCGCACCTCCGCGAGCTTCGTCCAGGCGTAGCTCAGGGCCGAGAGCCCGACGCCGATCGATGCGAGCGACAGCAGGATCGGCACCGGATGCACCCGGCGCGCCAGCACCACGCCGGCGACGGTGCCGTACACCGCGGCACCCACGGCGTCGACGAGGAAGAACAGCTGATCGGAGTCGAGGTCCGGGCGGGCGGTGGCGAAGACCACGAGGGCCGCGACGGCCAGGCCCCCCGAGAGCACGGCGACGACGGCGGCGGGCACCGGTGCGCCACCGGTGCCCGCCGCCGTCTCGGATGCGTCCGCAACAGCCATGATGCGGTGAGTATGCCCCGCGGCCGGATCCGTCGCGCGGCAGCCTATCGGCGCGCCCTGTCGGAGACGGCGAATCCGATGCCGGCGACGAGCACCCACACGGGACCGACGAAGCCGGCCATGTATTGCAGCGGGGAGATCCCGAGCAGCACGGTCAGGCCGCCGAGCACCACGCTCGCCCAGCCCAGCCACCGCGGCGTCGCGCCGTGGCGCAGCGACGCGGCCGCCACCGCCAGGCCGCTGACCCCCGCGCCGACCCACAGCCACGGGATCGTGCCGACCCAGTGCGCGCCGACGACGGCGAACTCGGCGACCATCTGTCCCGGCTCGCCCAGCCCGAACAACAGCTCGGTGTCCAGGCCGGCGCCGAGCAGTCCGGCGGTCGCCGTGAGCAGCAGACCGAACGCCGCGACCGACGGCAGCAGGCTGTCCTCGGGCAGGGCGATCCGCAGGCGGCGCTGCAGGCCGGCGGCGAAGATCAGCAGCAGCACCGTCGACACCATGAGCGACAGGTGCATCACCAGCAGTGGGGTTCGTTCGCCCGCGAACGCCTCGGCGATCGCGGGCGCGTTGCCGGCCGTGGATTCGTCGTAGGCGGCGCCCATACCCATGCTCGCCTGGATGGCGACGACCCCGGCGAGCCCGGCAACGGCCCCCGACCATGCCCAGGCGCTCGACGACGCGCGCCGTGCGGCCGTGCGTCCGTCCTCCGTCACGCTCACTGTGCTCATCGGTTCGGTGTCCCTCCCGTCGTACCGGCGCGCTCTGCGCCTGACGGAGAGGCTGCTGCGCCCGGCGTCCCGGTCGCCAGGGACACCCGTCCCGTCCCGGTGGGATTCCTCCGGCGGGATGCCGGACCGGTCCTCGCGCGCGTCGGTGCTTGCCGCGCGCGTGAGGACGCGCGCGACAAGCACCGTTCCGCGCGAGAGTGACCGCGCTGCAGGCGAATCAGTAGACCAGGACGGCGAACAGCGTGCTGAGCACGAGCCCCGCCATCACCGGCAGGAAGCACTTGCGGGCCAGGTCGAGGACGGGGACGCGGGCGAATCCGGCCACGGCGACGAGCGACGACCACGCGACGATCACCCCGCCGCCGGACCAGATGTTGCCCATCTGCCCGATCGCGGCGAGGGTCGACGGATCCATGCCGACCGCCGGGCCCAGCGCGCCGGACAGCGAACCGGTCAGCGGCAGACCGCTGAAGCCGGACCCGTCCAGCCCGGCCACCACGCCGATGAGCAGGATGCCGAACGACGTGACGAACGGGTTCTGCGGCAGGTGCGACTGTGCCGCGTTGACGAGATCGAACAGGATTCCCGGACCCGTCTCGCCGTCCGCGTAGCCGAGGATGGCACCGGAGAAGTCGGGGTTGCCGATGAGGAAGAAGCCGGCGATCGGCAGCACGACGCCCATCGCCTTGAAGGCGAACACCAGACCGTCGACGAGGTGCTCGGAGGTGGTCTCGAGGAAGCCGCCCCTGTCGTTGGACGCGGCGGCCGCGAACAGGATGAGCGCCGCGATTCCACCGACGATGGCCGCGGCGTCCCCACCCTGCAGGGGCGGCACCACCTGGGTGAACTTGCCCAGCAGCAGATACACGATGAAGGCGAGGTAGGCGAGCGGAACGAGCATCGCGAACGCCTTCGCGGTGCCCCTGCTCTCGGCGAGTTCGTAGCTGCCGGGGTCGCGCTCGGCGACGATCACGGCCGTCGCCGTGCTCGCGGCACCGTCGGGGCCACCGGCGGGGCCGCCGCCCACGGGCTCGGGCCGCACCGGCTGCCGGCTCGGGGCGGATCCGCCGCCGGCCGGGCCGTCGACGCCGCGGTCGGCCTCGGCCTCCCACTCGACGAGCAGGTCCGGCGACGGCGCCCGCCACGTCCGGCGCTGCGCGACGAACGTGATCGCCAGCGCGGTCACGCCGACGACGAGCGACAGCACGAGCGACTTGTCCGCCACGGCGTCGACGTCGGCACCGGCCGCCGTGGCGGAGATGCCCGGTGCGACCTTGATGATGTAGTCCGACGACAGGGCCATGCCCTGGCCACAGATGGCGATGACCATGCCGACCGACAGCGGCGACAGGCCGGCCCGGATGGCGACGGGGATCAGCACGGCACCGACGAGTGGGACGGCCGGGGTGGGCCAGAAGAACAGGGAGATCACGTACGTCACGACGGCCAGCACGACGAAGCTGCTGGTGCCGGTACGCATGACCCTGCGGAACGGCGCGACCATCAGCCGGTCGGCGCCGAGTTGCCGCAGCGCGCCGAGCATCGCGGTCACCAGCGCGATGATCAGGAAGATGTTGAACAGCTCCTTCGCGGCCACGAGGCTGGCGTTGAAGATCGAGGACAGTCCGGTGACGATGCTGCCGGAGAACACGAAGGCGGTCAGGAACGTTCCGATGACTGCGGGAACCACGATGTTCTTCCGCAGGGCCATGGTGGCCAGGATGACGACGATGCCGGCCACGTAGACCCAGTGGGCGGCTGTGAGTTGTACGTCCAATTCGAGTCCTAAGTCAGGAGCAGAACGAGTGAGGGGCTGTGTTCGTGGAACTTTCCGCGCTCGTTCATGCCTGGTCAACGCAAACCTTGCACAGTGCCCCGAACTGTAGATGTGCAGTGTGTTCCTGTTTTGCGTTTCCGTGTCCTCCGGTAGCGCGATCGTGAACAATTGCTACGAACTTGTGTCTTCCGCCGTTTCCGCCGGGCGAACCCCGATTCCTTGGGCAGGGTGCACACTCCGGGCGCGTCCGCCTGTGCTGTTTACGAATTCGACGCCGATGCGGCGGTACCGGGCGCGGTGAGACAGTGAGGCCACGGCCCCCGCCGTATCGCTCGCGAGCCACAGGAGACAGATGACCACCCGTACTGCCGCGCCGACTCCGGCCCCGGCGCACGCCGATTCCGGAACCCCGCTCGCGCTGTCCGCCCTGCTGGCGGGAACCCTGGTCGGCACGATCAGCAACAACGTCGTGAATGTCCCGTTGGCGGAGATCCTGTCGGATTTCGGCACCTCGCTCGAGAGCGGGGTGCTCGTCGTCGCCGGTTTCCTGTTGACGTTCGCGGCGTCGATGCCGCTGGCCGGCTGGATCGGTGATCGCTTCGGCCGCCGGCGCGTGTACTGCGGCGCGCTCCTGGCGACGGCGGTGTGCTCGGCCGGCGCCGCGACGGCCCCCAACCTGGCGGTGCTCGTCGCGTGGCGCTCGCTGGGCGGTGTCGCCGCCGCCGCGTTCGCGCCCGCCGTGATGGGCCTGATCGCGTGGTTGTTCGGGCCCGAGCGGCGGGCGCGGGCCGTCGGGGCCTGGGCGGCGGTCAACGGTGCCGGTCAGGCCCTCGGACCGTCGATGGGCGGCCTGATCGCCGACCACTGGGGGTGGCGCTGGGTGTTCGTCCCGCTCGTGCCGGTGGCGCTGATCGGCTTCGCGGGGACCCTGCGCTGGATTCCCGCGTTCGAGGGCCGGCGCATGCGCCTCGACGGCCCGGGCGCGGCCGCGTTGACGCTCGGCGCGGCGGTGCTGGTGCTCGGGCTGACGCTGGTCCCGCAGCCCGGCGTGGCGCTGCCCGCCGCCCTCGTGCTGATCGGGGGCGCGGCCGTCGTGCTCGTGTGGTTCGTGCTGCACTGCCTGCGCACGCAGGTGCCGTTCGTCGACGTCCGCCTCGTGGCCGAACCGCGGTTCGCCCGCAGCGCGATCGCGGCGTTCGGTCAGATGTTCTGCCTCGGTGCGACCCTGCTCGCGGTGCCGCTGTACCTGACCGGCGCGGGGGTGTCCACAGCCCTGGCGGGGACGATCCTGTTCGCGCTGCCCGCCGTGATGGTCGTCCTGGCCCCGATCGTGGGCCGCACGGCCGACAGGCTGGGCGCCCGGAGGGTGCTGCGGGCGGGGCTGGCGGTGCTGATCGTCGCCCAGTCGGCCCTGGCCGCCGTCCTGGCGACCGCGGCGACGAACCACTGGGCGGTCGTCGCGGTGCTCGCGGTCACCGGGGTGGGCAGCGCGCTCGTACAGACCCCGGCCGCGGCCGGGTCGACGCGCTCGCCCGCCGGAGCCCAGGGCACCGGGCTGGGGTTGTTCAACCTGATCCGTTTCGGCGGATCGGCGGTCGGCGCCGCGTGGGTGGCCATCGCGGTGGACTCGTGGTCGTACCCCGTGCTGTTCGTCGTGTGCGCCGTCGTCGTCGCAGCGGGGCTGGCCGCGTCCTTCCTCGGCCGCGACCCCGAACTGGCAGGCGTGTGAACGTTGTTCAGCGGTAGTTGATCTCGCGGTCCACGGCGGTGTGGACCTGGTCCAGCAGCTCGAGGCGGATCGCGAGCCACGCCGTGAACTGGTTCTCCGGCAGGCGCACGTCCATCGACAGCGCACGGGAGATGCGATCGAGCTTGGACAGCATCGTGTTCCGGTGCACGCTGAGCTCCCGCGCCGCGGCGTTGACGTTGCCACCCGCGCTCAGGTACGCGACGAGCGTGTCGTGCAGGTCGGTTCCGGCGCGGATCGGGCCGAGCACGTCGCGGACCAGGCGGCGGCTGCGGTCGGTCTCGGCGACGAGTTCGAGCACGCCGTAGCCGCGCAGGTCGCGGTAGGAGACAGCGCCGGACAAGCCCAGCCGCTGCCCGATTCCCAGGGCGACCCGGGCCTGACGGTAGCTCTCCCGGATCTCGTCCGCGCCGACGGCGGGCGCGCCGTGCGCGACCGGCACCGGCCGGCCGCGCCGGTCCTCCAGGTCCAGGGCCATGGCCTCGGCATACTTCTCGATCTCCGCCTCGACGTCGCGCCGGTCGTGCGACCGGAGCGAACGGACGACGACGAGGACGTCCCCGATCACGGTGACGTAGGACCGCACCGCCGGGTGCGGCAGCACGCTCGCCGCGTACCGCGCGAGCCGCAGCAGGCTCCCCGAGCCCTCGACGCCCGCACCCCCGGCGTCCGGGGCGTGCCCGGCCGCGACGAACACCGCGAACGTCGAGGTCAGATCGATGTCGTGATACCCGGCCCGCGCCTGCATGTCGTGCTGGCTGGTGAAGCTGCCGTGCACGAGCGCCTGCACGAAGTCCCCGCGGGCGCGTTCCTCCGCTTCGTCGACACTGCGCTGCCGCAACATCTCCGAGCCGATGATCGCCGTCGCCTGTTCGGTGACGACCGCGTGCTGAGCCAGTTCGTGCGGGCCCGGGCCGGGACCGGCGGCGAGCACCGCGACCCAGCCCTCGAACCGCTTGCCCAGGCGGATGGGGCTGGCGGTGCACGTCCAGCGTCCCGAATCGTCGGACAGCTCCACCACCCGGGTGTCGTGGCCGTGCCCGGATCCACTCGTGGTCTCCGCGCCCTGCCGTTCGGCCAGCGCCCGCGGAAGCCGGTCGGAGACGAGGTCCGTGGTCGCGGAGTCCAGGCCGTGGACCGCGACGACGTGCCCGCGCGCGTCGAGCGCGACGGCGGGATGGTGCGCGAGGGCCGAGACCTCACGGAGGAGCAGGGTCATGCCCGCGCCCCGGTGCAGCAGCCCTGCCAGGGTGGTGTGGACGTGTGACGAGTAGCGCATCACGTGCACCTCCTGCGTCAGGGCACGCTCGGCCAGGAGGCGGTTGAGCGCCGCGAAGCCGATCGGGAAGCTCAGCTCGAGGACGACGAGTCCCGCGGGCTGCGGCGACTCCGCGGTCGTCGCGGGCAGCGAGCCGTCCACGACGAGGGCGGCGGCGCCGCGCGCGGCCAACGCCGCGACGGCGTGTACGTTGCCGGCGAGCGCCTCCGGACGGGCGTACACGGCGACGGCATCGAGGTCGTCGAATCGGCCCATGACCTCGCTGAACGGCAGTGCCCAGGTGAGGGCGCGGTCGAGGGCGGTGTGCCCGGACGCGATCCGCGCCCCGGTCATCAGCGACTCGTCGAGCAGACCCCGGACGGTCAGGCGCGGGCTCGGTTCCATGTCGACCTGCTTTCTGCGAGCGGGGCGCCGGCGCGAGGGACGACGTGCACCTTTTTCATCAAGTACCAGAGTCGAAGGTCCGCAGGCGATGTGCAACTTGTACACGAATTGTGTCGGGTACGGGTGATTCTGACCGTCCCTCCGTGGCCGCATCCCTGTTAGAAATAGCCCACTGGCGAAAACGCATCCACCGGCCGGACCCTCGCTTCCCGCTCCGCCAGGCCGGTACTCCCGCAGACCGAAAGTGGAGACCCATGCATCGAATTCATCGCATCACCCTCGACGACGCGCTCCCCCTCCTCGCTGCCGGCCGCGCGAAGGCGGAGGAGATCGGCGTCAAGCAGACCCTGTGCGTCTGCGACGAGAGCGCCAACGTCATCGCCCTGCACCGCCTCCCCGGTGCGCGGCTGACGGGTGTCGAGATCGCGATGGCCAAGGCGTTCACCGCGGCGGGCCACGAACGCGCCACGCACCTGTTCAACGAACCGCCCAACGGGCCGGCCCTGCCCGGCAACGAGGCCTTCGGCATCAGCCACATGCTGCCGGGAAAGTTCGCGATCTTCGTCGGCGGCTTCCCGCTGGTGTTCGACGGCCAGATCGTCGGCGCCGTCGGCATCAGCGGCGGAAACGGCGAGCAGGACAAGGCCGTCGGCGCGGCGATGCTCGCGGAGTTCGAGGCGATCACCGCGTCGGTGGCGCACTGACTGTGCACTTCGACCCCCGCCGGCGCCGCATTCCGGTCAGTGTGGCCGTGGCCGCACCCCGACGCCGGCACTAGTTTCGAAACCGACCGGAACAGGCTTTCACTCAGCCGATTTCGATCGTTCTCCGCAACGTCGCGGATCAACCCCAGCCCGACCGCACGACACAGCGTGAAAGGGAAACCACCATGACCGAACTGCTCGGACGCGACGAGTTCCGCGCCGCACTCGAGAACGCGATCAAGGGCCGCGAGGCCAAGGACGCCTCGTTCAGCAAGGCCTGGGCCGAGGGCAAGCTCGAGAAGCACCACTTCGCCCGGTGGGCCGAGAACCACTACCACTACGTGGGCCCGTTCGCGGACTACCTCGCGAACATCTACTCCAACACGCCCGACACGTTCACCGACGCCAAGGACTTCACCCTGCAGAACATGTACGAGGAGGAGCTGGCCGACATCCGGCACACCGACCTGCTCATCAAGTTCGCCGAGGCGTGCGGCACCACCCGCGAGCGCGTCGAGGATCCGAACAACATGAACGCCGTCACCCGCGGCCTGCAGGCGTGGTGCTACGCGGTCTCGCAGCGCGAGCACTTCGTGGTCGCCACCGCGGCCTTGGTCGTCGGTCTCGAGTCGCAGGTGCCGAGCATCTACAAGAAGCAGATCGTGCCGCTGCGCGAGGTGTACGGGTTCACCGAGGACGAGATCGAGTTCTTCGACCTGCACATCACCTCGGATGTCGTCCACGGCGAACGCGGGTACCAGATCGTGCTGGACTGCGCCGACACCCCGCAGTTGCAGCAGCGCTGCCTGCAGCTCGTGCGCTGGGGCGCGGAGATGCGTTTCTCGTACACCAAGGGCCTGTACGACACGTACGTCGCTCCCGACCTCGAGCTGGCTCCGGCCTGACCGACGTGACCGGACCGCGGGAGGGTCCACCGCTCGGCCCTCCCGCGCCGGTCCCGGCGGCCATCCCCGATCGAAGGAGAATCATGTCCACCGACGCCGCCTCGGCCCCGCCCGGGTCGACCCGCGACAGGGTCGCCGTCGCCACCGTCAAGGAGCTGACCCGCCGGCGCAAGCTGCGCGTCGAGGTCGACGGCGTCGGCATCGCGTTGTTCCACGCGAACGATCGGGTGTACGCGTTCGCCGACCTGTGCATCCACCAGGACCGCTCGCTCGCCAAGGGCACCCTGTTGCACGGGCGGGTCATCTGCCCCGGCCACCAGTGGCGGTTCGACCTCGAAACCGGCTACGAGGAGGACCAAGATCTCTGCCAGCCGACCTATCCCGTGACCGTCGAGGGCGACACCGTCTATCTCGATCCGGCCCCGCGCCGTGTCGTTCCCGGCTCGCAAGAGGAGAGTTCGTCATGACCGTACGCACCGTTGTCACCGTCGGCGCCGGCCAGGTCGCCGCGGTCGCCGCACGCACGTTGCGCCGCCGCGGATTCGACGGCCGCATCGTCCTGCTCGGCGACGAACCGCACGCGCCCTACCAGCGGCCGCCACTGTCGAAGGAGTTCCTCGCCGGCCGGGAACCCGTCGCCTCCCTTTCCCTGCTCACACCGAAGTGGCTGGCCGACAACGATATCGACATCCGGACCGGTGTCACGGTACGGCGCGTCGACACCGCTTCGCGCAGCGTGGAATTCGACGGTGGGTCCGTCGCCGCCGACGCGGTGATCCTCGCGACCGGGGGACGCCCGCGCACGATCCCCACCTCCGGGACGCGCCCCGATCTCGTGCACTACCTGCGGACGCTCGACGACGCCGTCGCCCTCGCCCCGCGGCTGACCCCCGGTGCGCGCCTGGTCGTCGTCGGCGGCGGATTCGTCGGCCTCGAGATCGCCGCAACGGCACGCGGTCTCGGTGTCGACGTGGTCGTCCTCGAATACGCCGACGCCCTGCTGGGTTCCGTCCTGGGCGCCACGGTCGGCGGGTTCTGCGCCGACCTGCACCGCCGCAACGGCGTCGATCTGCGCACCGGCGTCGGCGTGGACTCCGTCGCGACCTCCGAGGCCGGGGTGCGGGTCCGCACCACGACCGGCGACACGATCGAGGCCGACGTGGTCGTGGTCGGCATCGGCATCACGCCGAACGTCGACGTGGCCGCCGCGAGCGGACTCCACACCGACAACGGCATCGTCGTCGACGCCGTGGGCCGCACCGCCGTACCGGGAATCCACGCCGCCGGCGACGTCGCGAACCGCTTCTCCGACCGCGCCGGCCGCCGAGTCCGGGTGGAGCACTTCGACAATGCCAACCGGCAGGCCGCGGTCGTCGCGGACACGATCGTCGGTCGCACCTCGCTCGCCGACGACGCCCACTGGTTCTGGTCGGACCAGTACGACACGAACATCCAGTTCACCGGAACATCCTCCGGGACGACGGAACTCGTCGTGCGCGGCGACGCCCGCTCGGGGGAGTTCACCGTCTTCTATCTCGCCGGCGACGTGCTCACCGCGGCGTTCGCCATGGACCGCGGCGAGGACATCATGGCCGCCCGCGAACTCGTCGGCCGGACGGTCGGCGCGCACCAGCTCGCCGACGCGGACGTGGACCTGTGGGAACTGGGCGAACAGGTGGTGAGCTGAGGTGGCCGTGACAGGGCTGAACTTCATCGACGGTGCGTGGGTGCCGGCCGTCTCCGGCGCCACCTTCGAACGACGCAACCCCGCCGATTCCACCGACCTGATCGGAACGTTCCCCGATTCCGACGCCACCGACGTGCGCATCGCCGTCGACGCACTCGACAAGGCGGCCCCCGAATGGGCCGCCACCCCACCGGAGCGCCGGGCCGCCGTCCTGGAGGCCGCCGCCCGGCACCTCGAGGAGCGACGGGAATCGCTCGTCGGGGAACTGGTCCGCGAGGAGGGCAAGACGCGCGCCGAGGCCACCGTCGAGGTGAGCCGCACCCCCATGAACCTGCGCTTCTACGCGGGCGAGGCGCTGCGCGCGACCGGCGCGACGTACCCGGCCGCCGGCCGCACCATGATCTACACCGTCCGCGAACCCATCGGCATCGTCGGGGCCATCACCCCCTGGAACTTTCCGCTGAACATCCCGTCCCGCAAGCTCGGGCCGGCGCTCGCCGCGGGAGATCCGGTGCTGTTCAAGCCGTCCGAGATCACCCCGCTCATGGGGCAGCGGCTGGTCGAGGCGCTGCTCGCCGGCGGACTGCCCCCGGCGGCGATCGCGCTGGTGCAGGGCGGCGGGCGGGCCGGGGCCGCGGTGGTCGCCGACGAACGCGTCGCGGCCGTCACCTTCACCGGATCGACGGAGGTGGGCCGGGCCATCCATCGTGGCGTCGGCCCGGACCGGCGGGTACAGCTCGAGATGGGCGGCAAGAACCCCGTCGTCGTCCTCGCCGACGCCGACCTCGACGCCGCGGCCGCGTTGATCGTCAAGGGCGCTTTCGGGCTCTCCGGACAGGCCTGCACCGGCACCAGCCGGGTCGTCGCGATCGACGACATCCACGACGCCCTGCTCGAGCGGGTCGTCGCCCGCGCCGAGGCCCTCACCGTCGGACCGGGCCTGCGGGCGGGGGCGTCGATGGGTCCGCTCGCCAGCCGCGGCCAGCTGGACAAGTTCCTCGAGTACGTCGCCGTCGGGCAGGACGAAGGGGCCCGTCTGGTGTGCGGCGGAACCCGCTGCGACGACAACGGTTTCGGAGACGGGTTCTTCGTGCGCCCGACGGTGTTCGCCGACACCGCGCCGGGCATGCGCATCCTGACCGAGGAGATCTTCGGTCCGGTGCTGGCGTTCCAGCGGGCGTCGTCGTTCGACGAGGCCGTCACGCTGGCCAACGACACGGCGTTCGGCCTGAGCGCGGCGATCGTCACGCGCGATCTCGACCGGGCCGGGCAGTTCGTCGCCCGTTCCCGCACCGGCCTGGTCAAGGTGAACCAGCCGACGAACGGCATGGCGATGAACGCTCCGTTCGGTGGGTACAAGGCGTCGAGCACCCAGACGTTCAAGGAACAGGCCGGGCCGACGCTGATGCAGTTCTACCAATCCGAGAAGACCGTCTACATCGACCCCGTCGCCTGACCGCCCGCGGTCGGAGCAGATCCCAATGCCTGGAGGATGACCATGGAGTTCAAGAGAGTGGCCCGTTCCGGGCAGGTGCCGGAGGGCATCGTCCGCCGCTTCTACGCCGGCGACTACGAGTTCGCGATCTCGCGGCTGGACGGGAAGGCCTACGCGACATCCAACTACTGCTCACACCTGGACTGCCTGCTCTCGTCCGGCAAGCTCGTGCAGGATGGAATCGGATGCTCTTGCCACGGAAGCGCTTTCGATCTCGCAACCGGTGAACCCATCTGCCCTCCCGCCACGGAGCCGATCAGGACCTATCCCGTCGAGGAGCGCGGCGGCGAGATCTTCGTCGGCATCGATCCCGCCGAGCCGCCGGAGGGCCCGCGCCGGCGCCGGCTCCGGCAGGCATGACAGCGCGGCGGGTCCGTCCGGCGACATTGTCGACCGGCGGCATGGTGTCCTCGAGCCACCCGCTGGCCGGCCAGGCCGGGGCGCGGGTGCTCGCCGACGGCGGCAACGCGGTCGACGCCGCGCTGGCGATGGCCGCGACCACGTGGCTGACCCTGCCCGGCCAGTGTGGCCTCGGCGGGGACGCATTCGCCGTGGTGCGGGAACCGGACGGCACAGTCTGGACGGTCGGGGGGAGCGGTTACGGCCCCGACGGCGGCACACCGGACTTCTACCGGGACCGCGGGCTGGCCGCGATCCCGCTGGACGGCGCCCTCGCGGTGGCCGTGCCGGGCGCTCCGGCCGCGCTCGCGGCGCTGCACCGGCGCGGCGCCACCCGCAGCCTTGCCGAGCTGTGGGAACCGGCCGCGCGCCTCGCCGAGCACGGGTTGCCCTGCTCGGCCAAGACCCGCGACGACGTGCGGTCGGCGCTGGACGCCGTCCGCAGCGATCCCGGGCTGGCCTCCGTGTACGTCGACGGCGGTCTCGTACCGCTCGTCGGTGACCGGCTGCCGCAACCCGACCTGGCGCGCACCATCCGTGAACTCGCGCACGACCCGGCGTCGTTCTACACCGGGTCGCTCGCCGAGCGGTGCGTCGCCGCGCTGCGCGACGCGGGCGCCCCGTTCTCGGGAGACGAATGGGTCGCAACCGGGACGGTGACGCCGGAGCAGGCGCTGTCCGGCCGGTACGCCGGCGCGGTGATCCATCAGACCCCACTGCCGACCCCCGGGTGGATGGTGTTGCACCAGGCGGCGCTGTGCGACGGCGTCGTCGGGTCCTCCCCGCTCCTGAGCGCGGCGGCGATCGACCGCATGGCCCGGGCCGCGCGGACGGCGTTCGAGGACCGGCTGCGCTGGTGCGGCGCCGACAACGACGGTGCCGCGCGCATCCTCGATCCCGGCCACATCCGCGCCGGCCGCGACCGGCTGTCGGCGACCGCGCCCGCCGGAGCGTTCACGGTGGCCGGCGGAGACACCACCTCGCTGGTGACGGTCGACCGGGACGGACGCGCGGTGAGCTTCATCCATTCGCTCGCGTTCACCTTCGGGGCCAAGTTCACCGTGCCCGGCACGGGGATCGTCCTGAACAACCGGCTGGGGCGGGGCGCGTATCTGATCGACGGGCATCCGAACGAGGTGCGGCCCCGCCGCAAGCCGCTGCACACCCTCAATGCCTGGATCGTCACGGACGAGGCGGGAGCGCTGCTCCACGTCGGCAACACCCCCGGCGGGGACGGGCAGGTGCAATGGAACATGCAGCTGCTCTCGCACCTCCTCGACCACGGGCTCGATCCGCAGGAGGCGGTGTCGGCGCCCCGGTTCACGGTGTTCCCCGGCTCCGACGCGAACGTGCTCGGCGACCCCGCCGAGCTGCGCATCGAGGCCGACGTCCCGCCCGAGGTCCGCACCGCCCTGTCCGAGATGGGGCACGACGTGCGCACCCTCGAACCGCTCGGCGCCGAGGGCAGCGCCCAGATCATCTCTCTCGATCCCCGCGGCGTGCTCAGCGGCGGCAGCGATCCCCGTCAGGAAGGAGTGGCTCTCGGTGTCGAATGAACAGGCGATCGGCCGGGCAGCGCTCGGCGCGCAGCCGCCGCGGCCGCGCGGCCGCTACGTACCCGCGGTGCTGTCCGGCTCGACCGTCCACACGGCGGGGATGACCCCGCGCCGTGACGGCCGGCTGACCGTCACCGGCCGCGTCGGCGGCGAAGTGGACCCGGCCGTCGCCCGGGAGGCGGCGGGCCTCGCGGCCGGCAACGCCCTGGCCGCGGTCCGTTCGGTGCTGCCGCCGGGTGCGATGTTCCGGTGCGTCGAGATGGTGGTGTACATCGCGTGTGCCGACGGCTTCACCGAGCTCTCGGCGGTCGCCGACGGCGCATCGGAGGTCGTCGAACGCGCGCTGGGCCCGGCGTCACTGCCCGCCCGCAGCGCGATCGGGGTCTATCTGCTTCCCGGCAACGCGCCGGTCGAGGTGGCCCTCACCGCGCACGTCGGGGACGGACCCGGCGCGCACTGACGACCGCGGATCAGACCAGGGCCGGCCCGATCACGGCCAGCGCGACGAGCGCGATCAGCGCGGACAGGCCCGCTATGGTCGCGCCTCCGACCGGCGACTCGACGTCTCCGAACAACGGTTCGTCCTCGTCCCAACACCACCGCGGCATCACTCCATGGAAGCGGTTCGCCCCCGCATGCGCAACGGGGCGAGACCGATTCGGTCGAATTGCGGGAAGTTCCACGAAGTTTGCCGGGATCAGGCCGGACGAACCGGGGCGACGATGTCCGCCGCGAGGGTGAGCAGCATGAAGGCCCCGCCGACGACGACGAACGCGTACGTCACCGGCAGCAGCTTCACGAAGTCGACCGGCGCTCCGCCGGGCCGGCCCAGCCGGGCGCGCACCCGGTTCCGCAGACCCTCGTAGATCGCCACGGCCATGTGCCCGCCGTCGAGAGGGAGCAGCGGCAGCAGATTGAACAGGCCGACGAAGAGGTTCAGGCTCACCAGCAGCAGCACGAACGACTCCCAGGCGCCCCGCTCGACGGCCCGGCCCCCGAGCGATCCGGCCCCCACCACGCTGATCGGGGTGTCCGCGTCGCGTTCGCCGCCGGTCACCGACCGCCACAGCGACGCCGCCTTCGTCGGCATGTCCACCACCGTGCGCGCCGTGAGCGCGGCGAGGTCGCCGGTGAATGCGAGGGCGGCGGGCACCGCGGTCACCACGTCGTACCGCACGGGACCGGCGGGCGGGCGCGCGGATACTCCGATCGCACCGACGGCCGTCGAGCGCTCGTCCCCCGTCCGAGGGTCGACCACCCATCGCTGCACCTGCTCGGTCGCGACGGGTAGCACCAGCCGGCGGCCGTGCCGTTCGATCGTCAGTTCGACGACTCCTGCGCTGTCCCAGATCTTTCCGACCAGGTCACCGAACCGGGTGACGCCCTCGCCGTCGACGGCGAGGATCGCGTCGCCGGGGAGTATCCCCGCGGCCCCGGCCGGTCCCGGGCCGTCGCACGCGGCGAGGCCGTATCCCGGGCCGGGCCGCTGCGACGACGGGACGCATCCGACGGACTCGACGACCACCTTCGGATGCAGCTCCGGCAGCCCCCACCCGACGGCGAGCACGAAGACGAGGACCCCGGCGAGCAGGAAGTTCATGCCGATGCCGCCGGACATCACGACCAGCCGCTTCCAGGTCTTCTGCCGATACAGGGCGCGACCGTACTCGTCGGGGGTCAGTTCGTCGAGCGCGGTCGTGCCGGCGATCTCGCAGAACCCGCCCACCGGGATCAGTCCCAGCCCGTAGTCGGTCTCACCGCGCCGGACGGAGAAGAGCATCGGGCCACGCCCGAGGGAGAAGCGACGCACCTTCATCCCGAGACGCCGCGCCGCCCACAGGTGGCCCGCCTCGTGCAGGGCGACGGACACCGCGACCCCCAGCGCGAAGAGCACGACGCCCAGCGCGAACGTCACGGGTGATACGTCGCGTGCTCGCGGATGTACCCGGTGACGTTGCCCTCCGGGTCGCAGATCATGTCGCCCTCGAGGCACTCGGTGGTGACCGGGATGTGCCGCAACTCGCCCGCCGGCTGGGGCAGCGTGATGCCGGGGACGAGCGGGCCGGCGTACTGCGCGGGCCGGCCCTGCGCCGGGTCGGCGATCAGGTGCACCCGCACCCGGTCCTGCAGGTCGGTGCCGTCGTCGTGCACGGGCGCCGCCGCGTCGATCTCCATCGCGACCCTGCGCACGACGATCGCCCCCTGCGAGTAGCCGTACAGCTCGTAGCGCGTGCGCGGCCCGCAGGCGGCCTCGGTCCGGCCGATCTCCGCCCAGAGATTCTGCACGCCGATCTGCACCGACTGGTCCATGAACGTGTCCCAGCCGAACACCCCGGCGACCATGCCCGCCGGATACCGCACGTGCCGCACCGCGAAGTCGGGGCTGTTGCGGTACTGATCCGTGTAGGAGTTGAGCGGGCTCTCGGGATCGATCGAATCCGGCGTTTCGGGGCCCTTCGTGCCGTCGACGGCGAGCACCACGGTCGGCGCACAGTACGAGGCCGGGGACGGGTCGGCATGGGCGATCGAGACGGCACCGAGCATCGAGCCGATGGTCAGCGCGCCGACGATCGCGACCCGGACAGCGGAAAGGATCATCGAAACCGTCCTTCAGCCATGGGATCCACCCCAACGATTCCCGACCGCGTTCATAAGTAAGCACAGTGATCGTGAAGTCCGCAAATCGAACACGCGGATGCGGTGCAACTCGGGGGCCTAGCGGACGACATCGGCCAGATCCACGAAACCGTAACCCCGCGTCCGCAGACCGTCGATGATCGCCGGCAGCGCATCGGCGTCCAGGGTCGTGCCGTCGTCGGGGTTCGCGCCCACGTGCATCAGAACGATCTGGCCGGGCGCGGCCGCGGCGAGGACCCGCTCGGTCACCGCCGCGGCGTCGAGACCACCGCTCGTGCCTTTCCAGCCGAGCGAATCCACGGTCCAGCGCACGGGCACGTAGCCGGCACCGTTGACGACGCGGATGTCGGCGTCGGTGCGAGCACCGAAGGGAAACCGGAACAACGGCACGGCCGGGCGACCCGTCAGTGCCGTGATGGCGTTCTCGGCCGCCGCGAGGTCGGCCCTGATCTGCTCGTCGGTCAGATCCGGATAGGAGGGGTGGGTGTTGCTGTGGTTTCCCACCGCGTGCCCGGCGGCGGCGACGGCGCGGACCCGGTCCGGATACGTCCGCGCGAAATCACCGGTGACGAAGAACGTCGCCGGGACGGCGTAGCGGGCGAGCGTGGCGAGAATGCGGGAGACCGCGGTGTCGGAGGCTCCACCGTCGAAGGTCAACGCCACCACCTTCTCCTCGGTGGGAATCCGTTCGAGGTCGATGCCGCGCAGGGCGGCAGGTACACCGGCCGGAGGCACCGGCGTCGGCTCCGGACCGGACGGCGGAACGGGGACGGTCGCGGAGGGCCCCGGAGCCGGGGACGGGGGCCCGGGCGGCGTGGTCGCCGGTTCCGACGTCGGACTGCTCGTCGCGGTGGCTTCGGGCGGCTCGTCGGGCGGGCCGGAACCACAGGCCGTCACGACCAGGATCGACGCCGCGACGACGAGCGATCCGCGCCGGAACCGGATGTTCATGTGGACAGTGTGCCGCTCCACCTCGGCCGCGCCGCTGCGGTCGCCGGGTCCATCCCCCGCCGGGTGCGGTGGAACACGACACTCACGGCAAGGAGGACCTCCGCGGCCGCGACCGCCAGCGCGGCCGCCATGAGAGGGGGAATCGAGGCGCCCGCCGCTGCACCGGCGACCGGAGGCACAGCGTGCCCGTGGTGGCCGCCCGCGGCCCGGTCCGGGCTCATGGTGGTCAGGTGCACCATGATCATCGCGACGTTCATGACGGTGACCAGGATCCAGTCCCGCTGGTCTCCGCGCATCCACAGGTGACGGGCGCAGTAGAGGCATCCGGCGACCATGACGAGGGTCAGGGCCGCCGACCCGGGCGACGGGGTGTGCTCCGCGAGCGAGCCGGCGTGCAGGACGGCCGCCGACACGGCGAGGGCGGCGGCCGCCCGGCCGCACCACGTGGTGGTGGTGGTGCGGCGGGCGGCTTCCGGAACCGTGGTGGACATGCCCGTCAGTCCGTGCAGCAGTGCTTCGACGTGCCGGCCGGAACGTCGAGGGCCGGGTTCCGGTCGAAGAACCCGACCGGCTTCAGCGTGAACCCGGCGTAGTCGACGGGCATCACGGGCCAGTCCTCCGGGCGCGGGAAGTGGGTGAGCCCGAAGGTGTGCCACAGCACCAGGTCCTCGCCCTCGATGTTCCGGTTGCCGGCGACGAATGTCGGCAGTCCCGCCTGTCCCGGATGCTGGTTGACGAAGTCACCGGCCGGATAACGCTGCGCCGGGTCGTACCGCGTGACCCACAGGTGCTTGGTGGCGAACGCGGCGCGGGCGGCGATGGAACTCGACGGATCCGCCAGCAGCACGGGCTGACCTTCCGGGTGCAGTGCGTATCCGACGTTCCGCCCGAGCCGGTTCTGCTTGGTCGGGTTGGTGATGTGCCAGACCCTGGCCTTGGTGTTGTCGGCCAGCCTCTGCCCGTCGGCCTCCGTGGTGAGGGTGGTCTTGCGGCAGCGGAACGCGTTACCCCACGGGTTGTCCGGTCCCATCGGTTCGGGCACGGCGTCGACCTCCTCGACCGTGTTGACGTTGCCGTCGACCGCCATGTCCAGGCGGGCGGAGAAGAGGTGCTGGTGGAACGGCGCACCGAGCCCGGGCGCCATCTCGGTGGCGAACCCGTCCTCGCCGCGGTAGGCGGAGGTGAAGACGATGCCGGTGGCCTTGGCTTCGAGTTCGATGGTGCCGTCCAGGTAGAGGTACCAGTAGAAGCCGTAGTCGTAGTTGCCGATGGTGAGGAAGAAGGAGATCACGAGCCGGCGCGACCGACGGGTCTCGGTCATGCCGTTGAACATGTCCGTGTGCTTCCAGAGGACGCCGTAGTCCTCCTCGTGGAGGCAGATCGCGTTCTTCATCACCCGCGGGTCGCCCTTCTCGTCGGCGATGGTGACGTCGAAGTACCGGATCTCGCCGAGGCAGTCGCACCCGAGTTCCAGCGAGTTGGTGTAGCGGCCGAACAGGTATTCGCCCTGGTCGAAGTAGTTCTGCCAGTACCGCACCGGCGACGGGTCGGCGTAGGGCACGACCATCTCGGCGATGGATGCGCGGTAGATCACCGGCCGCTGCACGCCGTCGTCGGAGAACGACAACTGGTGCAGGGTCAGGCCCTCGCGTACGTCGAACCCGAACCGGAACGTCCAGTCCGCCCAGGTGATCCGATTGCCCTCGACCGAGAAGCTCGGCCCCTCGGGTTGGGTGATCTCGATCGGCTTGAGGTCGGTGCGGGCCGGCCTCGCGTGCGGAGCGGCGTCCCATTCGCCGCGTTCGGCCGGCACGGGAAGGGTGATCTCGTCGACGACCTTCACCACGCGCTGCTCGGTGAGGTCGACGTAGGCGACCACCCCGTCGATCGGATGTGCCCAGGGCAGGTCGGCCTCGTCCTCCTGGTGGAACGCGAGCACGCGGACGATCCGGTGCCCCACCTCGTCCTCGTGCCCGAACACCCCGGCCGACAGCGGAACCGCGCGCACCTTCTCCGGATCGATGCCGCGCGCAGCCATCGCCGCAATCCAGTCGAAGCTGGACAGGAGGAACGATTCGATGTCCTCGAACTCCTCGTCGAGGATCGGGACATGCCCTTCGGTGGCGGCGTCGACGGCGACGGTGCTGAGGATCCTGCGTTCGGTGACGGACACGACGTGATCGGAGCCCGCCCCGGTCGCACGGTCGAGGAGAAGGACGCGGGCACGGCGCTCGATGTGCTCCCCCGGCCTGAACGCCAGGACCGTCGACTTGTGCGGTTCCTCGAGCCCGACGTAGACGAACCGGACGTGCTCGGTTACCAGCCCCGCCGCCGATACCGTTTCCTTGACGGCGGTGATCTCGTCGGCGGTCAGAGGGGTGAGGGGGTGGTCCGGTGCGGGCGTCGATGCCGCTTCGGTGAACTTCGTGGTGGCAGTGCTCATCGGGCGATCTCCTTGTCGATCTCGGTTTCGGTCGTGGCGGCGGGCGCGACGCCGCCGGAATGGTGGTGATGTCGTGCAGCGTCGGGGCGGAGAACGGCCACGGCCGTTCCGCCCGCGAACGCCCCGGCGAGAAGCACGCCGACGACGGCGGCGAGGGTGCCGGATCCGCCCACGAGCAGCGGCAGGTTCGCGATCGTCATCGCGAGCAGAGCGCTCAGCCCCGCGAGACCCAGCACCGGCGCGATCAGCGTGGGCCACGGCCGGGTGTCGGCCCGGGATCGCCGGAAGAAGACGAGGACGGCGATCGACGTCAGCGCCATCAGGGCGAGCACGCCGACGGACGCGACGCCGGCGAACCAGGCGAAGACCTCGGTGACGGGATCGAGTCCGCCGACGGCCGAGGCCACGACGAGAACCAGGGCCGAGACCGTCTGCACGATCGAGGCCACGTAGGGCGAGGCATGGCGTACGTGCGAGCGGCCGCATCGCGCCGGCAGTGCCGCGCTGTTGCCGAGCGAGAAGATGTAGCGCGAGAGCACGTTGTGGAAGGACAGCAGGGCCGCGAAGAGACTGGTGACGAGGAGCACCTGCACGACATCCCCCGCCGCCGCTCCCACGTAGCGGGTCGCGGTCTCGACGATCATGCCCTCGGGGTTCTCGGTGGCCAGGACGACGGCGCCCTCGTCGCCCCACGCGCTGACCAGCGCCCAGCTCGACAGCGCATAGAAGCCACCGATGACCACCAGGGCGAGATAGGTGGCCCGCGGAATGGTCCGGGCCGGATCGCGCACCTCGTCACGGAAGACCGCGGTCGCCTCGAAGCCGATGTAGCCGGCGACAGCGAAGATCAGGGCGATTCCCGGTGCGCCCGAGAAGAACTCGGAGGGGCGTAGCGCGGCGGTGGAAAGACCCTCCGCTCCGCCACGGGCGATCACCGCTGCATCGATCACCAGCACGATGCCGACCTCGCAGAGCAGCAGGACCCCGAGGACCTTTCCGGACAGGTCGATGTGGCGGTAGCCGAGAATCGCGACCGCCGCCAGAACGATCAGAGCCCAGAGATACCAGGGCAACTCGGGACCGCCGTGCGAGGTCACGAAGTCGCCGAGGGCCGCGCCGAGGTATCCGTAGACGGCACCCTGCACCGCCGTGTAGGACAGCAGCGCCAGGAAGGCGGAACCCAGTCCGACGTGCCGGCCGAGTCCGTGGGTGACGAAGGTGTAGAACGCCCCCGCCCCGGGCACGTGCTTCGCCATCGCGGTGAAGCCGACGGCGAAGAAGAGCAGGACCACCGTGCAGACGATGTACGAAGCGGGGTACGCGGCCCCGTTTCCGGCGGAGATACCGAGTGGGACCGTGCCGGCGATCACGGTCAGCGGGGCCGCGGCCGCGACCACCATGAAGACGACGGCGCCGGGGCCGAGGCTGCCGGACAACCGGTGGGTGGGGGGTTCGTGTGCGCGAGCGTTGAGGGTCATCGGTGCTTCGACTTTCGGGAGAGGGAGTGCGCCGGCGATGTCGGTGCCGACCGCCGGAAGAAGCGTGCGCCCGGACGTTGTCGGTGCGGTCACCGCGGCGTCACGGTTCGTCGACGGCAAACGAGAAGGGCGGGGGGCCGGGTTCTCGTTCGGCCCGGCAGGGGTACGGACGGCGGTGCCCACACAGTGCCGGGCACCGCCCGACCGGTCACAGTGCGATGTTGACCGACTTGGTCTGGGTGTACTCCGCCAGGGCCCCCTCACCGAGTTCCCGCCCCCAGCCCGACTGCTTGTATCCCCCGAAGGGCAGTGCGGTGTCGAACGCGTTGTGGCAGTTGATCCAGACCGTGCCCGCCTTGATCTCGGCGGCGACCTCGTGGGCCCGGGAGACGTCCCGCGTCCAGACGCTCGCCGCGAGCCCGTAGGGGGTGTCGTTGGCGGCGGCACGAACTCCCTCCTCCCGGTTGAAGGGCACCGCGACGGCGACCGGGCCGAAGATCTCCTCCCGGTACACACCGAAGTCGCTGCGCACGTCGACGAGGAGCGTCGGCTCGACGTAGAAGCCACTGTCGCCGTGGCGCTTTCCTCCGGTCAGGGCACGAGCCCCGTCCTCGAGGCCGGCGCGGAGGTAACCGGTCACCTTGCCGAGTTGCTCCTCGGAGATCAGCGGGCCGATATCGCTGGCGGGATCGAGTCCTGGACCGATCTTCTGCGACCGGGCGAATTCCGCTACGCCCTGGGTGAATTCGTCGAAGATGCGATCCTCCACCAGCAACCGCGTCCCGGCGGTGCACGCCTGACCGTGGTTGAACAGGAATCCGCCGGCGACACCGGGGATCGCGGCCTCGAGGTCGGCGTCCGCGAAGACGACCTGGGGGCTCTTGCCGCCGAGTTCGAGCGAGACCTTCTTCAGGTTCCCGGCGGCGGCGCCCACGATCTTCTTGCCGACCTCGGTCGAGCCGGTGAAGGCGACCTTGTCGACGTCGTGATGGGCCGACAGGGCCGCACCCGCGTCCCCGAAGCCCGTGACCACGTTGACGACGCCGTCGGGCACCCCGGCCTCGGCGGCGACCTCGGCGAGCAGCAGGGCGGTGAGCGGGGTCTGCTCCGCAGGCTTGAGCACCAGCGTGTTCGCGCACGCCAGCGCAGGGGCGAGCTTGAAGGCGGCCATCACCAGCGGAAAGTTCCACGGCACGATCTGGGCGCACACCCCCACCGGCTCGCGGCTGGTGAACGCGTGGAAACGTGCGCCCGGAGCCCACGGAACCGACACCGGGACGGTGCGGCCCTCGATCTTGGTCGCCCAACCGGCGTAGTAGAAGAAGATCTCGGCCGCCCAGGTGACGTCGACCGCCTTCGCGACGACCACCGACTTGCCGTTGTCCAGGGACTCGAGCTGGGCGAACTGGTCCGCCCGGGCCAGGATGCCCTCGCCGATCCGCCACAGGATGCGCTGGCGCTCGGCCGGGGTCAGGCGCCGCCACGGCCCCTCCTCGAACGCCCGGCGGGCAGCGGCGACGGCCCGGTCGACGTCCTCGGCGCCGCCGTGCGGCACCGTGGTCAGCACCTGCCCGGTGGCGGGGTCGACCGTGTCGAACCGCCGGCCCGAGGCCGACTCGACCCACCGGCCGCCGATCAGCATCTGCTTCGGCGACGAGAGGAAGTCGACCACCTCCGGAAGCAGGCCGGTGGCGGATTGCGCAACTGCAGTCATGATGTCTCCGACTCGTGAGAGATAGCGAAAAAGACTCGGGTACAGTCGTTTCGACGCAGAACCGCCGGTTTCCGTCGCTGTGACCCGAACCCACGATAACCACACGATGTGGCGGGAGTCACCCCCGATTCCGGATGGAAATTACGCGGTGTCCGATTCTCATTCGACTGCGGCCCAGACCGTTTCCCGATTCTCGTTCGACTTCTCGACCGCAGCCCAGGTGACGGCCGCACGAGCACCGCCGGCCCCGCCCGATCGGGCGCCGGACGGCCCCTCGTTCTCATTCGAGTGACCGAAAATTGATGTGCGATCGGTGCAGCGCACTGCGTGCCTGCGCTACCGTGCACCCCACGGGATCGTCCGGCGGCAGACGCTCGACGTCCCCTGGCGAGTGTGGAAGCAGGTGCAAGGTGTCCGGTACACCACAGATCCGAAGTAGTTCGCCGGTGGCCGGCCTCGAGCGCGGACGCCTCACGTTCTTCGAGGTGCTCGCACAGTCCGTCTCGGCCGTCGCCCCGTCCGCGGTGATGGTCACCCTGCCGGCTCTCGTCATCCCCGAAGCCGGGCGGGCGGCGATCCCGGTGTTCGTCGCGGCGGCCGTCCTGATGGCTGCCGTCGGATACTGCATCGGGCAGTTCGCCACCCGCATGGTCGCGGTCAGCGGCTTGTACAGCTACACGGTGAAGGGTCTCGGCCCCCGCCTCGGCTTCGCCGGGGGATGGTCGCTGCTGATCGGCTACGCGGCCGCCGCCATGGCCAGCACGGTGGGGGCAGCGAGCTATCTGGCGTCGCTGCTCGAACGGATCGGGTTGCCGGCCGGAGCGGCGACGAGTGCAGTGCTCGTCGGTGTCGTCGGCGCCGTCGCGCTGCTGCTGATGGTCCGCGGCGTCCAGCTCTCCGCCCGCATCATGCTGGGCGTCGAGGCGTTCGCCATCGTCGCCGCATCGGTCGTCCTGGTGATCGCGTTCGCCGTGTCCGTCCGGGACGGCGACCCGCCCTCGGCGCCGACCGGAACCGGTTCGGAATCCGCGATCGGCTTCGCGCTCCTGCTGGCGATCACCTCGTTCGTCGGCTTCGAGAGCGCCGGAACGGTGGCACGTGAAGCCCACAGCCCGCTGATCAGCGTGCCCCGCGCGATCAGGTGGACGCCGGTCGTGCTCGCGGCGCTCTACGTGTTCGCCGCGACGATGCAGCTGCCGGAGTCCGCCAGGGAAGGAGTCGGTTCGCTCCGGATCGTGCTCACCCTCCCGGACACCGCCGGGAGCGGCTCGGCGGTGCTGTCGGTCCTGATGGAACTCGGAATCACCGCGTCGTGGTTCGCGTGCGTCATGGGCTCCACCACCGCGCTGTCGCGCACCCTGTTCGCGATGGGCCGCGAGGGCGTCGCCCCGGCGGTCGTCGGCCGTGCCCACGCCCGGTTCCACACGCCGCACGTCGCCCTGGCCGTCGCGATGCCTGTCGTCGTTGTCGTGCCCGTCGTCTTTCTGGCGGCCACCGGCTCGAACCGCGACGTCCTGATCGGGCTGCTGGCCCTCTCGGCGCACGGGTACGTCCTCGCCTACATCCTCCTCTGCGTCGCTACGCCCGCGTTCCTGCGCCGGATCGGTGAGCTGACCCGTCTGCCGCTGGTCATCGGCGCGCTCACCGCCACGTGCCTGGTGGCGCTGATCGTGTGGGCGGCTGCGTCGGGGATCTACGTGGCGGGCGCAATGACCGCCGTGTACGCGGTCCTGATGCTCCTCGGAGGCGCGCTGCTCGCGGTCCGGGTGCGGCGCGCCCCGGACGTCGCGGACCGGATAGGCGTCTACGACGAGACCGTCGCCGCCGATCTGCTCGGCCGGCACCGCCCCTGGCAGGTGCGGCGGTGAGCCCCGTGGACGGAACCCTGTCGGGGCGGCAGCCGAAAGCGGTGATCAGCGCCCTGCGTGTCCTCGAGGAAGTCGCCCGGGCCGGGGCCGGGGTCACCGCCAAGGACATCGCCGCACACCTCTCCCTGCCGCCGGCGACCACCTATCGGCTCCTGAACCTGCTCGCCGGAGAAGGCTACGTCGTCCGGCTACCCGATCTGTCCGGCTTCGCACTCGGGCGCAAGATCGGCATACTGGTCGACGCGGCCGTCGTCCCCACCGTCTGCACAGCCGCACGTAACCTTCTCACCGAACTTCGGCTGACCGTCCGCTTCGGCGTCCACCTGTTCTACTACACCGACACGGCGCTCCGCCTTGCCGACGCCGACCCCGAATATCCACCCCGCGCCGACGAGGCCCTCCTCAATCGGCACCTCCAGGCGAGCGCCGTCGGCAAGCTGCTGCTCGCCGAGAAGATCGACCTCGACACCGTCCTCCCCCGGTGGGAACCCCATGCCCTCACCGGCCGCACGATCGTCGTGCGCAGCGACCTGCTCCGTCACCTCGGGGAGATCCGCGACCGGGGCTTCGCCACCCAGCTCGGCGAACTGCGCGACGACTCCGCGTGCCTCGCCGTTCCCGTCCGCTCCGCCACCGGCACCCTCGTCGCGGGCCTGGTCCTGTCCGGCAGCATCGACCACCAGCACCTGCTGCTGCGCCACCTCGACTCACTCCGAGAGCACGCGCAGCAACTCGTGCCCCTGCTGACCTGAACGGGACGTCCATATCGGGATCCCGCCGCCGGCCCGGAGCGGGCTGCTACGTGGGCTGCGCCCACGGATCCCGATTCGACACCAGACCGAGCCGGACCGCGCGCACCACCGCACCGACCCGGTTGGGGGCCTTCAATTTGCGCAGCAGATGCTCCACATGAGTGTTGACCGTGCTGCGCGACAGCTGCATTCGCTGCGCGATCTCGCGGTTGGACAGGCCGGCGATCACCAGTTCGAGAACTTCGTGTTCTCGTGGGGTGAGGGCCACCTCTTCCTGCTGCGTGAGCGTGTCCACCGACCAGGCGGCGTACTCCCGGGCATCGCTCAGCGTCGTCTTGACCCCGTGGGGAACCGAATCGCGCGCCACACTGACGTGCAGAGCCCCCACCGCCACGCCGGTGGGGGACGTCAGAACGACGGAGGTGCCTTCGGAGAATCCGGCAGGGACGAACACTTCGCGCACCGAGTAGGTCTGACGATACGACGGGATGTCCCGCCAGGTCAGTATCGCGGAGGGCTCGGCCCGAACCGCCTGCATGCCCGGATCCTTGTCGACGAAATCGGTGACGAGGTAGTCCAGGGTCCGGTCGTCGTAGCCACGGCTGGCCACCACCGCGTGCCGACCGCCCGCCACGCGTGTCACGGCAGCCGCCGCGCAGTCGAGCTGATCGGTCATGTACCGGGTGAGTCCGGCCATGCGGTCGACGGCGTTCTCTCCCAGCAACACCGAGACCAGTCCACTGAACACGGGTACGACCATTGCTCGACGATAGTCGAACCCCGTGTCCAGCGGAGCCGAATCCTGTTACCGGGCAGATATTTTCCCTCTCGTGTGCCCGTTTCCCCGCCCGGTCACAGTTCCGGGATGCGGTCCGCCCAGGGGCGAGCGCGTTCGAAGTTCGCCGCTGCGCGCAGTACCGCAGCGTCGGCGTGGAGCCGTCCCGCGATCTGCAGTCCGACCGGACGTCCGTCCGACGTGAATCCGGCAGGGACGGTGACGGCCGGGGTCGTCAGCATGTTGTACGGATAGGTCATCAGCCAGCCGAGCAGCTGGGTGCGCAGAGCCGCGCCCGCCAGCCGGCCGGGAGCGAACTGTCCCAGCGGATGGGCCGCTTCACACAGCGTGGGCGAGACCAGCAGGTCGTAGTCCTGCATGAACGACGAGAACGTATCCCACATCCGGCCACGGAACAGGTCCGCCCGCCCGACATCGACACCTGTGAGACGCTCTCCTTCACGCATCAATTCGACGAGATTGTCGTCGACCTGGCCCTGCCACTCGTCCCAGTCGATCATGTCGTGTTCGGCCGCGAAACCGGGAACCCAGATGCCGTGCCACATCGCTTCTTCCGGGTCTCCCCAGCCGGGCGTCGCCTCCTCGACCCGGGCACCGAGGTCCTCGAACGCCCGAACGGCCTGCGCGCAGATCGCCGCCACCTCCGGATCGACCTCTGCGAAGCCGAGATCCGGTGACCAGGCGATACGCCACCCGGCGATGTCCTTCTTCGTCTCGGCGACGTAGTCGGTGTCCGAGGCCGGCAGACTGAGCGGATCGGATTCGTCGGGTCCGGCGACGACACCGAGCATGAGGGCATTGTCTTCGACCGTGCGGGTGATCGGACCGTGGTAGGCCCAATGGTAGAAGCGACCACCCAGAATGGTCTGCGGCACCCGCCCGGTCGAGGGCTTGAGCCCGACCACGCCACAGAGCGACGCAGGAATGCGCACCGACCCCGCCCCGTCGCTGCCTTCGGCCAGCGGGCCGAGACCGGCCGCGACGGCGGCGGCGGCTCCGCCGCTGGAACCTCCCGCGCTGTATCCGCGCTTCCACGGATTGTGGGTAGGACCGAACAGGTGGTTGTCCGTGCCGCCGTAATACCCGCTCTCCGGTGTGTTGGTCTTGCCCAGGTAGAGACCGCCTGCGGCCTTCAGCCGCCGAACGATCACCGCGTCGTGCTCGGCGATGTTGTCCTTCATCGGCACCATGCCGAACGTCAGGGGCCGGCCCGCCACGGCCGTCAGATCCTTGATCGTGAACGGCACTCCGTGCAGAGGTCCGACGGACTCGCCGCCGACCAGTTTCGCATCCAGTGCGCGCGCGTCCGCCAGGACCTGTTCGCGATCGAAGTCGACGATCGCGTTGATCGCCGGGTTGACATTGTCCACGCGCCGCACGAAGTGCGCCGCGACTTCGCTCGCGCTGATCTGTCCTCGGCGAACGTCGGTCGCGAGTTCGGCTGCACTGAGCCAGGAAAGGGTATCGGTCATGGTTGTCTCCGTGAATCGCGGGGTTCCGGTTGAGGTGGCTCGACCATAGGAACCCGGCGATCACGCCGACAATCGGTCAACTTACCGATCTTTCGTGCTCACTCGCTGATCTTCTTCGCGCCCAGGATGTCCTGCAGCAACTCGATCGCCACGTCCTCCGGTTCGCGCCGCGTCGACGGGTCGCCCGGGGTGGCGGCCTCGGCGAACATCTCTTCCTCGTCCTCGGGGGTGACGTCGGCGGGGCTGATCCGCGGCGGCTCGTAGTCCGGCTCGGGACCGGGGTCGTCCGGGTAGTCCGGCGCCTCGGGCGGCGGGATGTCGTCGACCTCGGGACGCGACGGAACCGGGGGCGCGCCGGGGGACGTCACGCGCGGTTGCGGGGCGGGCTGGGCCTGCCGGGCCTGGCTGGGCCGGGAGAACCGAGGCTGACCGGAAGGGCGCGACCCCGCCTGCGCCGGGGCCGGTTTCGCGGCGGTGGGGGGTGTCGCAGCGCCCTGCACGCAGGTCACCTCGAAGTCCACCCCGAACACCGCCCGCAGGGCGTCGGCGATCACCGCGGCGTTGCGCGGTTCGACGAGCCTCTTGACCAGGGGGGCCGAATCGTGACCGAGCACGATGCGGCCCGCTTCGACGCTGCGGACCGTGGCGCCGGACAGCATGACCTCGACGGTGCGGCTGCGCTCGCGGACCTTGGTACGGACTTCGGACCATACCGCGCGGACGGCGGCGGCGTCGGGCCCGGCGGCGGGGGCGGGCGCCGGCTCCGGCTGGGGTTCCGGCGCGGGTCGCGGTGCGGGCGGCTCGTGTTCCTGCACGACGGGGCGCGGTGCAGGCTCCGGTTCCTGCACGACGGGGCGCGGTGCAGGCTCCGGTTCGCGGGCCGGTGGGGCGGGCGTCGGCGGTGGGGCGGGCGTCGGCGGTGGGGCGGGCGTCGGCGGTGGCACGGGCGCCGGCGCCGCGGCGGCCGGTCGTAACTCCGCCGGTGGAACGGGGGCCGGCTCGGCCGCAGGCTCGGGGACGGGCGCGACCGAGGACGGTGCGGCTCGTCGCTGCGAGGGTCGCTGGAAACGGGCGGCCGGCTCTTCGGGGGCGATCGGCGGCGTGGGCGCGGCCGGCGCCGGAGCGACGGCCCGCGGGGCGGCGCCCTGCGGGGCCGCGATCCCACTTTCGAGACGCTCGAGGCGTTGCAGCACAGCCGATTCCGAACCCGAGGCGGCGGGCAGCAGCATCCGCGCGCACATCACCTCGAGGAGCAGGCGCGGGGCCGTGGCACCGCGCATCTCTCCCAGACCGGAGTGCACGATCTCCGCGTACCGGGTCAGGGTGGCGGGACCGATCCGGTCGGCTTCCTCCCGCATCCGCTCCAGCACGTCGCCCGGGGCGTCGACGAGACCGCGATCGGCGGCGTCGGGCACCGATCGCATCAGGATGAGATCCCGGAGCCGCTCGAGCAGGTCGACCGCGAACCGTCGCGGGTCGTGGCCGGCATCCATCACCTTCTCGACGGTCCCGAACAGACCCGCACCGTCGCCGGCGGCGAGGGCGTCCACGGCCTCGTCGATGAGGGCGACGTCGGTGACGCCGAGCAGCGAGAGTGCACGGCTGTAGGTCACGCCCTCCTCGCCGGCGCCGGCGAGGAGCTGGTCCATCACCGACAGCGAGTCGCGCGGCGAACCGCCGCCCGCACGGATCACCAGCGGGTAGACGGCGTCCTCGACCGCCACGTTCTCCTGCGTGCAGATCTTCTCGAGCAGCCCGCGCATGACGGGGGGCGGCAGCAACCGGAACGGGTAGTGGTGGGTGCGCGAGCGGATCGTCGGCAGCACCTTCTCCGGTTCGGTGGTGGCGAACACGAAGATCAGGTGCTCCGGCGGCTCCTCGACGATCTTGAGCAGAGCGTTGAAGCCCTGCGTGGTGACCATGTGGGCCTCGTCGACGATGAAGATGCGGTACCGCGACTCGGCCGGCGCGTAGAAGGCGCGGTCGCGTAGTTCGCGGGTGTCGTCGACGCCGCCGTGGCTGGCGGCGTCGAGCTCGATGACGTCGAGGTTGCCGCCACCGCCGGGGCCGAGCGCCACGCAGGACCGGCACGTCCCGCACGGGGCCGACGTGGGGCCCTCCGCGCAGTTCAGGGAGCGGGCCAGGATCCGGGCCGAGGAGGTCTTGCCACAGCCGCGCGGGCCCGAGAACAGATACGCGTGATTGATGCGACCTGCGTCGAGGGCGATGCTCAGGGGCTCGGTGACGTGCTCCTGACCCACCACCTCGGCAAAGGTCGCCGGTCGGTACTTACGGTAGAGGGCCACGCGCCGAGACTACCGGCGCCGACCGACACCCCGGCCGCGTGGTTGCGGCGGAGCGATGCGGGTATCCGGGGCCATGACCGAAACACGACCGTTGGCCCTGGTGACCGGAGCGTCGAGCGGCATCGGCCTGGAACTCGCCCGACTGTTCGGCCGGGACGGATACGACCTCATCCTTGTGGCCCGCTCCGATGCCCTCGACGACGCCACCCGCGCTCTCGCCGCCACCGGCGCCGCCGTGATTCCGGTGCGCGCCGACCTCCGGACGGTGACGGGCGTGGAGGAGGTGTGCACCGCCGTGACGGCGACCGGCCGGCCGCTGGCCGCCGCTGCGCTCAACGCCGGCACCGGGCAGGGTGGCCTGTTCGTGGACACCGGCCTCGACGACCAGCTCGAGGTGGTGGACGTCAACGTGCGCTCGACCGTGCATCTGGCCAAGTACGTCCTCGACGGCATGGCCGGGCGCGGCACCGGGCGCGTGCTGATCACGTCGTCGGTGGTCTCGGAGATGCCCGGCCCGTACCAGGTCGTCTACAACGCCTCCAAGTCGTTCCTGCAGTCGTTCTCCGAGGGGCTGCACGAGGAGCTGCGCGGGACCGGGGTCACCGTCACCGCGCTGATGCCCGGAGCGACCGACACCCCGTTCTTCCGCAAGGCCGGGATGGCGGACGCGCCGATCGCCCGCGGCCCCAAGGACGACCCTGCGAAGGTCGCCCGCAAGGGCTACGAGGCGATGCTGAAGGGCAAACGGAAGGTGGTGGCCAGCTCCCCCATGTCCAAGGCGATGGCGGCGGCGTCGACGGTGACACCGGATTCGGTGAAGGCCTTCCTCCACCGCTTCATGGCCGCGCCGGCGTCCGCGCCTCGCTGACCGAGGCAGGTGCCTCAGAGGTTGGGCAGCGCCCAGCTGAGGAACACCACGCCCGCGAGGATGCCGAAGATGCCGGTGAGCATGCCGACGAGAGCGTCGAGGGACTTCTCCTCGTCGGTGAACACGGCGGGCCGGCGGGTGGCGGCGATGCCGGTCCCGATGGCCGCCGCACCGAGCAGAATCCCGAAGCCGAACGTCCAGAAGGTCACGATCGACAGGGCGCCGAGCATCAGCGCCAGATCGGCCCCCTTCTCCTCGACCGCCTCACGCAGCGTCGACAGCGCGGGGAGTTCGAGGCGGGAACGGTGCGGTCCGGAGCGGAAGGGAGTCTGCAGGACGGACATGGTCTTTCGGATCCTCGTCGGCGATGGCGGAACGGTGCGCAGCATCCGGTGGCGGGGTCGTACGGAACCTTCTGCAGGACAAGAATTCCGGGATGGGTGAACGGTCCGGCGACCACCGCTCGATGCGACCGGGAACAGATACGGGACACGGCATCTACTCCTGGATCAACCTCACTCGTCGGCCCGGCTGCTACGCAGCACAGATTAGCACTCACCGAACCCGAGTGCTAACGGCGCGGTGTCGCGCGGTTCGCATGCGCAGCCGATCCGGCTCCACGCCAGTACAGTTCCTCCATGGGATCGGGGAGCACGGCAAAGGCGTGGGCGGTGGGTCTCTCGATCGTCGCCGCGGCGACGATCGGCACGGCCGGCACCGCCGCCGCCGATCCGGATCCGGGCGCGCGGGTCACCACCGACGGCACGGCGCTGCGGCTCGACGGGCAGCCTTGGTGGCCGACCGGCTTCAACGCCTACCAGCTGGGCACGAACTGGGCGGTGAACTGGGGCTGCGGCGCCATGGTCGATCTGGATGCGTACTTCGGCGCGCTGCCACCGCATTCGCTCACCCGCTTCAACGCCTTCCAGGCCCTGGCCGTCGACCGGTTCACCGGCGAACTCGACTTCGGCCCGCTCGACGCCGTGTTCGCCGCGGCGGAGGCCCACGGTCAACTCGTGATCCCGGTCCTTGCCGCCCAGGACGGCGCGTGCGAGGACGAGGCGTTCAAGGACCGGCAGTGGTATGTCGACGGATGGACGGAGCCGGTCGATCACGAGCGTGCCGTGCTGAGTTTCCGGGACTGGGTGACGACGGCGGTGACGCGGTGGAAGGACTCCCCGGTGCTGGCTGCATGGGAACTCGTCGGCGAACCCGAGACCAGCATGTGCACCGACGCGGCGTGCTCGTGGTGGCTGCGGCAGTGCCCGCCGGACGCGGCCGCCGTCCTGCGCGGGTTCTTCGACACGGCGGGGGCGCAGGTCCGCGCGATCGATCCCCGCACCCTGATCACCGCGGGGCTCACCGGCGGCGGGCAGTGCGGCACGCAGGGCGACGAGTACGCGCTGGTCGGGTCGTCCCCCTTCGTGGACGTCGTCCAGTACCACGACTACGGCGCCGACGGGATCCCGTTGCCCGGCGACCAGTGGAACGGCCTGGCGCGCCGCATCGCCCAGGCCCAGCAGATCGACAAGCCGCTGCTGGTGGCCGAGATCGGCGAGCCGGCGGGCTGGTGCGGGGCCACGGCCGACCGCGCCGAGCACATCGCGACGAAAATCGAGGGACAGAAGACGGCCGGCACCGCCGGGGCGCTCCTCTGGGCCTTCGTCCCCGATCCCCGGCCGGACTCCTGCACCTACGACATCGGCCCAGACGACGAATTGTGGGATGTGATCGAGGAATTCGGAACCTCGGGCGCATCCGTCGGGCCCATCCCGAACACCGGATAGCCGGGGCCCGCGCGCGGCGAGACCACCCGTCCGGTCGGACGGCCGGCCTGGATCGCCCACCGGTTCCGGCACAGTGGTTTGGTATCTCCCCGGTCCGGGTACAGGAGGGCGATCACGGCCCGGCGTCGCCCTCACCGGCACCCGCCGGAAGGTGACACGAAGAAGACATCGCACCGCGCGGCTGGTGCCGTCGCCGGGCGGCGACCAGGACTGAGGAGGGTCATGACACTCGACTACGACACCCGTAAAGAGCTCGACACGGACGAGCTGACCGCCCCGACGCTTCCGGCGGTGAGCGAGACCGTGGAGCCGGACGACGGCGACATCGCCGAGTTCTTCGAACTCCCCGGCGCCGACCTGTCCGGCGAGGAGCTCACCGCCCCGGTCGTCCCCCGGCGGAACGACGAGTTCGTCTGCGACAGCTGTTTCCTGGTCCACCACCACAGCAGGCTCGCGCCGTCCGACGACGGCACGACACGCTGCCGGGACTGCAGCTGACGGACCTCGGCGGAAGGCGCAGAACGAGAACAATTTTCCGCCGAGGTGTAGTCCCTCGCCCTACGGGGTAACCGAAGTCGTGACCACGCCGGCGACGGCGGGTGAAGACCGGAGGGGATCGACGAGATTCCCGAACGAAGGGAAGTGGAGCGTGCTCGGACTCGGAATCATCGGGTGGATCATCATCGGCGGCCTCGCCGGCTGGATCGGTAGCAAGATCATGAAGACCGACGAGCAACAGGGCATCCTGCTGAACATCGTCGTAGGTGTCATCGGCGGTCTGCTCGGCGGCTTCCTGCTCAAGCTCTTCGGTGTCGATGTGGCGGGCGGCGGCCTGATCTTCAGCTTCCTCACCTGCCTCCTCGGTGCGGTGATCCTGCTGTTCCTGGTCAAGGCTGTCACCGGCCGCCGCACGGTCCACCACCGGTAATCTCGCCGACCAGTCACCACACGCGCAGCGGCCTCCCGTCGCCCCGTTCCGGGGCACGGGAGGCCGCTGCGCTGCACGGGCCGAATCCGCGCCGGGCGTGTCGGCCGTCATCCGCTGCGAAAACGGGACCTTTCCGGCATGCTGGCCGGGTGGATGGCGCGTGCGGTGAGCGTGGCGGTCATCCGGGGAACGCCGCCGAGCGACGAGAGGGACACCGATGGACGACACCGCAGCAACGAGGGCACGCTCCGCCACGGCGAGCCGCACCCCGCAGGAGACCCCCGAGCTGTCCTCGGAGGATCTCGCCGCCGTCGTGGAGGCGCTGACCGGCCGTCCTGCAGACATCCCGGAGTCCGAGCCGGCCCCGAAACGACGCCGATCGCCCCGCAAGAAGACCTGAGCCCCCGGCCGCCGACCTCGTCGGTCCCGTAGCGGGCGAACCTCGCGAACACCGCTCCGCGGCACCGCCCGTGCGCGGCTACCGGGACACCCTCGCGGCCACTTGTCGGAAATGACCGTTTCCGTAACTCGCTCGCAACACCCGCGCCGCGTGGCAGAAACCGGACCGGCACATCGTGGATACCCGGCGCACCGAGAACCGTGCGCGTGAGGAGAATCTGCCGTGTCACCCACGATCGACGCCGGGGCCACCGCGTGGCTGCTGGCGAGCACCGCCCTCGTCCTGCTGATGACCCCGGGTCTCGCCCTGTTCTACGGCGGGATGGTCCGCTCCACCGGCGTCCTCAACATGATCATGATGAGCTTCGTGTCGATCCCGCTCGTCACGGTCACGTGGCTCGTCGCGGGCTACACGCTCAGCTTCGACGACGATCTCGGCGGCGGAGTGCTCGGCGGATTCGCACACCTGGGGATGAGCGGTATCGGGCCCGACACCGTCCACGGCCAGGTACCGGAACTCCTGTTCGCCACCTTCCAATTGACCTTCGCGATCATCACCGCCGCCCTCGTCAGCGGGGCGATCGCCGACCGGGCCAAGTTCTCCGCCTGGATGCTGTTCGTGCCTGTCTGGGCACTGCTCGTGTACGTCCCTGTCGCCCACTGGGCCTGGGGACCCGACGGCTGGATCGCACGGCTCGGCGTGCTCGACTACGCGGGTGGACTCGTCGTCGAAACCGTCTCCGGAGCGTCCGGTCTGGCCCTGGCACTGGTGCTCGGACCAAGGCTGGGATTCCGTTCCGAATCCATGCGGCCGCACAACCTCCCGATCGTCCTGCTCGGCGTGGGCCTGCTGTGGTTCGGCTGGTTCGGATTCAACGCCGGCTCCGCCCTGGCCGCCGACGGCAAGGCCGCCGCGGTCTTCCTCAACACGCTCGTCGCCGGGTGCACCGGCATGCTCGGGTGGCTGTTCGTCGAACAGCGCCGCGACGGGCACCCCACCACGTTCGGCGCCGCCTCGGGCGTGGTCGCCGGCCTGGTGGCGATCACCCCCGCGTGCGGCACCGTCGATGTTCTCGGTGCGCTCGTCGTCGGCGCGGTGGCCGGCATCGTCTGTTCGTACGCCGTGGGCTGGAAGTTCCGCCTGGGCTACGACGATTCGCTCGACGTCGTCGGCGTGCACCTGATGGGCGGCATCGTCGGCACCGTTCTCGTCGGCGTGCTCGCGACCGCCGTGATGACCGACGGTCCGGAAGGATTGCTGTACGGCGGCGGCTTCGCGCAGCTCGGCAAGCAGGTCCTCGCGGTACTGGTGGTGGGGCTCTACGCCTTCGGCGTGACCTTCGGCCTCGGCAAGCTGATCGACCGCACCTTCGGCTTCCGGGTCAGTAAGGAGGACGAGGCGTCCGGTATCGACCTGGCCCTGCACGCCGAATCCGCCTACGAACACGGCGTGCCCGGGCACGGGGCGATGGGCGGGGTCAATCCGCTGCACTCGGTCTTCCCGTCCCAGGCACGGGAAGACGCCGTGCCCGGCGACGACGAGCGCTAGCAGCGCTCACTTCTTCTTCGCGGCCGCCTTCGACGCCTTCTTGAACTCCCGGACCTCCTGCAGGGTCTGCGCGTCGACGACGTCGGCGATGGACCGCCGCGACCCGTCCTCGCCGTACTCCCCCGCAGCCTCCCGCCAGCCCTCCGGCCGCACCCCGATCTGCTTGCCCAGCAGAGCCAGGAAGATCCGGGCCTTCTGGTCGCCGTAGCCGGGCAGGGCCTTCAGGCGCTTCAGCACCTCCTTGCCGTCGGGGTCGCCGCTCGTCCACAGTGTTGCCGCGTCGCCGTCGTAGCGGTCCGTGACCTCGGCGCACAGCGCCTGGATCCGCTTGGCCATCGATCCGGGAAACCGGTGCACGGCCGGCGGCCGGGCGCAGATCGCGGCGAACTCGTCCGGATCGGCGTCGGCAATGCGGTGCACGTCCAGACCACCGAGGCGGTCGGCGAGCTTCTTCGGTCCCGCGAACGCGGTCTCCATCGGAACCTGCTGATCGAGGAGCATCCCGATGAGCAGGGCGAGCGGATCGGCGGCGAGCAACGCATCGGCGTCGGCATCGCCCACGAGGTTCAACGTCGGTGCCATGGCCACGATCATGGCATCCGCGGCGGGCATGGGCCGAGGAGGCACTCCGCTCCGGTCGGTCATGTGAGTCAGGCCGCAGCCCGGGGCGGAGGGCGTGTTCGGCGGCGTAACGCCGGGCCGACGAACTCCTCGACCTTCGCCGGCGTGCGCGGACCTGGTACCGCGGTCGGTGTCGGCGGTACGATTCGCCTCGTGACGTCCTCGCCCGGGACAATCGCTCAGGCGCTGCACGGATCGTCCGTGGACATGGTGACCCTGCAACGCCGATACGGTGCGCAGTTTGCAATGGTCCGGAAGGTTCTCGGCGTAGCGCCGAATGCCGCCGCGTATTTGGAGATCTGGCCGATCGGGATGCGCACGTACAACGTGCTCGTACCCAACTTCCTCAACCTGCCCTTCCTGCTGTTCGGTTTCGGACCCCCCAAGGCGACGGTCGGCCTCGCCATGTACACGGCCAGCCGCGCAGCGGGGTGCGCATACTGTGCATCACACTGCTGCGCGTTCGCGCTCCGGCGTGGGGCCGACGAGGGTGATCTTGTGCGGATCGTGGGCCGGGGGCCGGCGTCGGGTGGCTACAGCAGTGCCGAGCGGTCCGCGCTCGACGTCGCGGAGGGACTCGGACGCGTTCCCGGGTCGCTGACCCCGGCGCAGCGGGATGCGCTGCGCGATTCCTTTTCTCCGGCGGACGCGGAGTGGTTGGTGCTCGCAGTCGCGGTGATGGGCTTCTTGAACAAATTCAATGACACTGTGGGCATTCCGCTCGAAGAGAGCATGCTGGCCCTCGCCGACGAGGTGATCGGTCCGACGGGCTGGACGGCCGGAAAACACCTGCCGATACCGGCAGCCACCGTAACGCCGACCAAGCCGCAACCGGACAGGTTTGTGGACCTGCTCGGCTTGTTGCCGGTCTTGCCGTCGGTGATCCGCGCCGACAAGCACTGGACGTCCGGTGTGCCACACAGTTGGCCGGCAGTCGGGATTCATCTCCGCCAGCGGACGGGCCACGACTTCCCGATCCTGGCGCACCTGTCACACGGCCGGGCGATTCGCGCACTCGCCGCCGTCCTCGGTGCCAACACCGACCCGAAGCAGAGCCGGCTCGGGTTGCGCGCGAAGCACCTGGCCGGTCTCGTGTACGCGAACGCAGTCGAGGACGAGGCGCTCGCGAAATCGGCGCGCAATCTGGCCGAATATGCCGGCGCAACCACTTCACAGCTCGCCGGGAGCCGCGCCGGGCTCGACGTGCACACCGACACGGCCCTCGCCTACGCCGAGGCCGCATCGAGCAGCCCCGCGCAGATCACCCCGGAGGTCGTCGCCGCTGCCACGAAGGAACTTGCGCCGCCGGAGATTATCGAACTGACGGTGTGGATTTCCGTGATGCAGCTCCTGCACCGGCTGCACGCCTTCTACGAGTGAGTTCTTCCACTTCCGCGCCGCGGCTCAACGCCTGCTCTCGTGTTCGGCGTCGAGGTAGTCGAGCATCGGGGTCGGGGCGGGCAGCGTGCGGCGGCAGCCGGTGAGCCCGGCGACCGACGGCCCGCCCGCCGCGAGGTGCGTGCCGTCGCGCAACGGCCACCGCCGACGTCGTGCCACACGTTCCTCTACCTTGCTCGCCGGCGGTGAAACGGACGGGTTCGGATGCCGGCGACGACGTCACCCGCCCAGAGCGGACGCGACGAGGAATCCGAGGGCGGTGGATATTCCCACCCACCAGCCACCTTCCCGGTATGCCTCCGGCATCAGGGAATCGGCGAGGACCGCGATCGTCGCGCCACCGGCGAAGGCCTGGATGAGCGAGATCCCCGCGGGGGGCAGCGAGTCGGCATACGCCGTCGCGACGACCACCACGACCACCAGCAGCGCCGCCGTGATGCCCCAGATGAGCACGGCCTTCCGCCGGTCGAAGTTCGAGCGCATCGACGCGGCACCGGCGACCGCCTCGGGCACGTTGCCGACGGCGATGGCGACCAGCAGTACCAACCCGCCGGCACCGGCACCGCCGAGTGTCACCCCGAGGGCGGCGTTCTCCGGGATCCCGTCGAGCAACGCCCCGAGCATCAGCGCCCACCCCAATGCAGCGGCGCCGAGCCGGCGCTCGATCAACCGGTCGGCGACGACGTACACCACGGCACCGAGCAGCAGCGCGCCGCCTGCGGACCACAGGCCCTGGTCCGCGAAGGCGGGCGCGAACAATTCGGTGGACACCGCGGAGACCATGGCTCCGGCACCGAACGCCATCAGGGCCGCAAGCAGCGGACGGGGCAGGTCGTACCGGAGCCCCATCAGGGCACCGGCGAACAGCGGCACCGCGGTACCCAGGCCGTACGAGAAAGCTGTCAGCACCGTGCCACTCTACGGCAGAACGTGGCGCCCGCCCGGCCGGCGCCGGGTGGGCGCGTCCGACACGAAAACCGTTGAACACCAACGGTTACGTACCATTTCGCCGGAAACCCGACTACGGCGCGTATTCTGCCCCATCAGGCCCTTCGCCGGGGCTCTTCGGTGTGGGTTCCGGTATGCGCATCATGCGGAACGAGTTGAACACCCCGATGAGACCGGCGAGGAGGGGAATGAGCAGTGCCACCTGTAGGGCGAGCGGTCGTGCGTCGGTGTTGATACGGATGATCTCGTCTTGAAACTCCGGGGGTTCGCCGGCGAGCAGCTGTTCGAGCTGGGTGTTGCTCATGACTTCGGCGTCGTCCTCGAGGACCTGCGCCACCTGCTGTTGCTCTGCCTGCGGGAGCACGGTGCTCGATTCCGCCATTGCGGTGAAGGTGAGGGACAGCGTTGCCAGCATGATGGCGCCGGCGAACGCCAGCCCGAACGACAACCCGAACGATCCTGCCGCAGAATTGACGCCGGCGGCTTCGCTGATCCGCTCCTCCTCGATCGGGGCGAGTGTGTAGTTGTTGAGTTGAGAGACCAACAACCCCAATCCCGATCCGGCAATCACCAGGGGGATCACGAGGCCCCAGCCGAACTCCGCCCGCGGCACGATCGGGATCAGCGCCACGATCCCGAGCGTGAGGAGAACGAATCCCCACCGGATGATGCCGCTCGGGCGGCGATCACTCGCCTTCTTCCCCGCGAGCAACGCCACTGCGAACATGCTGAGCGACAGCGGTGCGAGGGACAGGCCCGCCTGCAGCGCGTTGTACTCGAACACCATCTGCAGGTAGATCGGCAGCGCGATCATCGTGCCGCCGAGCGCAATCTGCTGGAGCATCTGCCCGGAGATCCCCAGCTTGAAGATCTTGGAGCGGAACAAATCCGGGTCCAGCAGCGCCGGCTCGCCTCGACGTTTGCGCCGCACGAGCCAGTAGGCCAGCACAGCCAGCGCAATCGCACCGACCACCAGGAGCGCACCAACGGCTTCGCCGCCCTCCTGCCACACCAGGATTCCCAGCACGATCCCGCCCATGCCCAGAACGGAAAGTACCGCACCAATCAGGTCAACGCCCCGAGGTCCGGTGTACGGCACATCGTGGACGAGCCTGACACCGGACAGCACGACCCCGATGACGACGACCTCGAGCACAAATCCGACGCGCCACGACAGGTAGGTGGTGATGAAGCCTCCCAGCAGCGGTCCGACGGCAGCGGCAATCGCAGCCGCCGCCCCGACCAGCGCGTAGACCTTCTTCTGCGCCTCCCCCTCGAAATTGCCGTGGATGAGAGACTGCATGGCGGGCAACAGGAGTGACGCGCCGATCCCACCGAGTACGGCCCAGAAGACGACGATCACGGTCAGGCTCTGCGCGAACGCCATCGCCGACGCACCGACTGCGTAACCGAGCAGGCCGAGCACGTACGCACGCTTGCGTCCGATGAGATCACCGACCTTGCCACCGATCAGGATGAATGCCGCAGAAACCAACGCCTCGAGCGCGATCGCAGCCTGCACGCCGCTGACCGTCGTGCCGAGGTCGCGAACCACCGATGAGATCGAGACGTTCATCAGCGATGTGTCGACGACGAGCACGAACATCGCCATCGCCAGCAGTAGGGCGAGCAGGCGCTGCGGGCCCGCTGCCTTCTCGGAGGGATCGCTGGCCGTTGGTCTCTCGATCACCGGACACCCATCGTCCCGGCAGTGGTGACGTTCCCCCGGCCGTCCGTTTCGGCACGGGAGTGTGTCGACCGGCCGCTCGCTCGCCCGCGGATACCCGCGGCATCAGCCCGGGTGGGCGATCGGCGGCGGGCAGCCTCTGACATCACGGCCACCTCCTGGGTGTACGCCCGCCCATCTTCAGCCCCTCGGCCCGGCACGGGAGGGGATGGCCGGGAGCACGACGTCAATCCCGTGACACGAGTGTCTCACGTGCGAGGCGACCTATCCAGAGCGCACGAGCCGGCCACGCGACGGCGGTCTCCAGGGAAACACGCCCCATGGGCTCGCGCGGTTCCATCGGATCGATTTCCGCCGAGGCGCGTTCGGTGTCGTAAGCGGGCCGCGGCCGGTGCGGGGCGCACGCGGGTGGCGCCGGACAGGTCACGGCGACTCCCCCGCGGCGACGCCCACCCGGTCCTGCCAGGTGGCCTGCGCGCCGGAGTCGCCCACCCTATACACCTGAACCGTCGCGCCGACCCCGACGAGGACCGCGACGAGGGCGGTGACCACGGTCAGGAGCCGCACTCGTGCGGCCGGCATCGACCCACGCGAATCCAGCACGTGCAGGGCCCCGACCAGCATCGCCGCGGCGAACAGCCCAGCGGCGACGAACGGCATGGTGTCACCGAGCTCGGTATGGGTGTGCAGCAGTGCGGTGCGGTCGACCTGATGCTCCAGCGACTCACCGGCCTCGGCGGTCAGCGGGGTCAGGACGAGCAGTGCGGTGGCCAGCGCCGCAGTGGGCCACACGAGCCGCACCCGGGCGGCGGGCCAGAGGGCCGAAAGGACGACTCCGACCGCCACGAGCGGCACCAACACTACGATGGCGTGCACGAACAGTATGTGCGCCGGGAGTCCGTTGATCTGGGACATGCTGCTCCTCGGGAGAGGGATGACCGGACATCTACTACTTTCTCGATAGTAGTAAGCCGTCCTGAGAGGAGCCTGAAACCGATGGCGCGGCGCCTACGCGGCACCCTGGAGCAGGAGATCGTCGACGTCCTTGCCGGCGCGGAAGAGCCGCTCACCGTGGCAAGGGTGAACGAGTTGCTGCCAGGAGCACTCGCCCACACCACCGTGATGACGACGCTGGCCCGCATGCACGGCAAGGGAATTCTGGACCGGACGCCGTCCGGTCGTGGTTACGCGTATCGGCTCGCGGCACCGATCGAGACGCTCCCGGCTGCGCAGGCCGCCCGGGACATGCATCGGCTTCTCGACAAGTACGGCCGCCGCGCGGACGTGCTGGCCCGGTTCGTCGCGGAATTGACACCCGACGACGAGCGGATGCTGCTGAGGCTGCTCGGGCGCGAGGACGGCGAGCCGGACGAAGGGAGAGAGCCGTGATAATGCCTGTTGTCCTCGCTCCACTCGCGGTGGGAGCAGCGCTCGGTATCGGAGCCGAGCGCATCGCGGTACAGGCCCGGCCGGCGACAACGGTCCGGCTCCTACCTGTTCTCTCCGCTCTGTGCGCCCTGACATTGCTCTCGTCGGCGACTGCCGTGGCCCTCACGCTCATCCACCACCGGCCCGGCACGACATCCGTCGCAGTCGCGGCGATCCTCCTCACCGCCGCTCTGTGTGCCACAGCCGGGGGCCTGCGGCACCTCTGGCACGTCCGGCAGAACCTTTGCGCAGCAACTCGATTCTGCCGAAGCCTCCCCCGGACGGAGGGCTACCTCCTCGCCCGGAGCCCGGTCGCCGACGCCTACTCCGTCCCCGGGCGAGGGGGCGGGATCGTCGTGACGACCGCCATGAAGTCGGCTCTCACCGAGGACGAACTGACCGTATTGCTCGCACACGAGCACGCCCACCTGCGGCACCATCATTCCCGGTGGATACAGATCGCCGAGACGGCGGCCGCACTCCACCCGCTGCTGCGGCCGGTTCCCGACGTCGTTCGCCGGGCCGCGGAGCGGTGGGCCGACGAGGAAGCCGCCGCCGGTGGCCGTCGCGCGGCCGCCCAGGCCGTCGCCGCCGCAGCCGTCGCGAGAAGCCGCTCCCTCGAGGCTCATTCGTCGACCACGCTCTCGGTGGCGGGCGGTGACGTCGTCGAACGCGTGCACGCGCTGGTCGATCCGCCTCGGCTTCCGTGGGCTCGCACGGTCGCCGCGACGCTGATCGTGGCGATCGCGCTGGTGTCGTTCTCGGCTCTGCGGACAACGGATATCGTCCAGGACGTGCTTCTTCCGGAACACGAGACGCCCCACCTCGTCCTGCAGCGGTGAAGCCGGGCGGACGACGCCGGCCGCCCGCCTCACCGCCTTGTGGACTCACCGCTCTGGGGATTCCGCCTGCACGTCGAACCGCTCGTGATACCGCTGCTCCGCCTCCCGTAGCACCCTGGGACTGAGCCGCGCGTGCGGCTGGATGTCGATCACCAACGGTTCCTGGTCGGGTCCGCGGCCGACCATCGTCCCCTTGAGCAGCCAGAGGAAGCATCCGTCGGGCGCATCTCGCGTGGCGTACCGGTGGACCCGCCGTGCCACCCAGTCCTCGACGGGCCGACGCCACCACGGCTCCGGCGCGACCGGCACGACAGACCAACCAGGCAGGGTGACATTGCCTTCGACATCCCGCGTGGGGCCGTCCGCGGCGTCCGCGGCCGGTCCCGGTGAACAGCGCAGATAGATGAGCGGATCCCCCGCGACGAGAGCGGCGAGCTGATCGAGGCTCGCGATGACCTGCATGTCGTCGGGATCCGGATACATCTCCTCACGTGGCGCCATCGAGGTCCTCGGTTCGTCAGGCGACCGCAGGATTCGTCGGCGAGGAGCCGGCGACCTGCGCGAGAAATTCGTGCCGGCACTTCGCGCGTTCCGAGTCCTGCGACCTAGCGATGGTGGCTCCCTCCGTCGACGGTCCTTCACGGACGCCGTCCGGATACCCGGTACCCGGCGCGCTACTCCCGGTCCGCGGTCGACAGGGGCTCCCCCGACCAGTGCGCCTGGGGTGGGATCCGGTGACGCGAACGCCGACTCGAGCGCCTCGGCGATCCTTCGGTCCCCGATCTCCGGTTGGGATGGTCTCTGTGATCGAGCAGCGGTGGGATCCGCGCCACCGGCGGAACCCTTGAAGGGTGCGGGCGGGCACAGAACGCCGGCCGGACGCACCATGTGCGCGCGTATCGTTCGCCTATGGCACTGCACGGTGACGAATCCGAGTACACCCGCGTTCTCGAGGACGTTCAGGCCCTCGTCGCACACGCGATCGGTGCCGGGAACTCGGCCGACAGCGTCCGGGAGTTCTGGCACGAGCAGATCGACCGCTACGTCGAGGACGCGGCGACCGGCTGAATGTCACACGCGTTCGATGTGACCGAAGCGATGTGACATTCGGCCCAGGACGACCGGGCCGTGACGGCGAGAATTGCCCGCGGCCCGACCGAGCCGAGTTGTCCACCGCTTGTCCACAGAGTTGTCCACAGGTGGGGGAAACACCCGTAGGCCCCGGTCGCCGCGTGACGACCGGGGCCTACGGGGAGGAGCTACTTGCCCAGGGCCTTCTCGGTCGCCGCGAGCAGCACGCACGTCGCGACGCCGTCCATGGCGGTGGCGAGTTCGTTCAGCGACGGGAAGCTCGGGGCGAGCCGGATGTTCTTGTCCTCGGGGTCGTTCTTGTACGGGAACGCCGACCCGGCCGCGGTCAGCGCGATCCCCGCGTTCTTCGCGAGGGAGATGACCCGCTTGGCGGTGCCCTCCACCACGTCGAGGCTGATGAAGTAGCCGCCCTTCGGCTCGGTCCAGGACGCCACCTTCGACGGCCCGAGCCGGTCCTCGAGGATCTTCAGCACGAGCGCGAACTTCGGTGCGAGGAGCTCGCGATGCTTGGCCATGTGGGCCCGCACCCCGTCGGCATCACCGAAGAAGCGCAGATGACGCAGCTGGTTGACCTTGTCCGGGCCGATGGTCTTGATACCCAGGAACTTCTCGTACCACGCCAGGTTCTCGGCCGAGCTGCCGAAGAAGCTGACGCCGGCGCCGGCAAAGGTGATCTTGGATGTCGAGGCGAGGACGAACACGCGGTTCGGGTGCCCGGCCTCGGCCGCCATGCCCAGGATGTCCAGGGCGGGGGCGGCCTCCTCGACCAGGGGATGCACGGCGTACGCGTTGTCCCAGAAGATCCGGAAGTCCGGCGCGGCGGTCGGCATCGACGCCAGTTCGCGGGCGGCGCGCTCGGAGTACACGGCGCCGGTCGGGTTCGAGTAGGTGGGCACCGCCCACATGCCCTTGATCTGCGGGTCCGAGCCGACGAGCGCGGCGATCTTCGCCAGGTCCGGCCCGTCGTCGTGCATGGGCACCGGGATCATCTCGATCCCGTACGACTCGGTGATCGCGAAGTGCCGGTCGTAGCCGGGCGCGGGGCACAGGAACCTGACGACGGGTTCCTGGGACCACGGGCGCGGTGAATCCACCGTGCCGTGCAGCAACGACGCCACGACCAGGTCGTGCATGATCTCGAGGCTGGCGTTGTTGCCGGCGATCAGGTTCTCGGTGGGGATGCCCAGGAGCTCCCCGAAGATGGCGCGCAGCTCGGGCAGTCCGCGCAGGCCGCCGTAGTTACGGCAGTCTGTGCCGGACGCGTCGCGGTAGTCGTCGACCCCGGGCAGCGACAGCAACTCCGCGGAGAGGTCCAGCTGCTCGGGGGACGGCTTGCCGCGAGTCAGGTCCAGCGTCAGCTTCTCGGCTTCGAGTCGCGCGTAGTTGTGGGACTGGCGCTCGTGCTCTGCGACGAGTTCCTCATGGCTCATCAACCCAATCTGGGTTTGGGTAGGCATGCGGAAGGACCTTTCACCGCGCCCAACGGCACGGGCATCGGCATCGGAAGCTAGGGGACCCCGCGCACCCGGCAGAGCCCGTTGACCCTTGCTGCCTTCCGGCCCTGGGGGAGTTCACAGGATGCGCGCCGCGCGGGATCCATCGGCCAGTGTAGACAAACATCGCTCCGAACCGTGAATCGGCACCGCCACACCCCGCCGAAACCCGCGGCGACCTCCCCGTTTGGCAACCACCAGGTCATATTCGGTATGCTTCCCCACGGAGGATTCGCCTAGTGGCCTATGGCGCTCGCCTGGAACGCGGGTTGGGTTAACGCCCTCAGGGGTTCAAATCCCCTATCCTCCGCCACGGGGAAGCCCCTGTGATCCGCAGCTTCGCGGATCACAGGGGCTTTTTCGCTTCCCTGTCGTGTCGGCCCCACCCTCTAGCCTCGCGGCATGCGCTTCTCCGGCATCGTCGAGGTCTTTCCCGGCCCGGGCGGCTGGCACTACGTCGACGTGCCGGCCCGGATCGTCGAGGCCGTGACGAGCGTCGCCGTACGCGGACTGATCCCGGTACGCGCCCGCATGGGCGGCACCGAGTGGGACACGTCCCTGCAGCCGCGGGGCGACGGCCGGCATTTCCTCGCGTTGAAGAGGTCGGTGCGCGCCGCCGAGTCGGTCGAGGTGGGCGACACGGTGACGATCACGGTCGCGGAGTGCTGACGCGCCGGGCGGCTCACTCGCAGGCGACACCGTCCCGGTCACCGTCCATCTCCTCGCTGTACCCGGGCTGACCGGCGTACAGCGGCGCGGCGCCGGCGGCCCGCGCCTCGGCGCAGTTGCGGTAGGTCGCGGCGGCGGCCGGCGGCGATGCCACCGACGGGGCCGGTTCCGGCGCCACGGTCGCGGCAGGCGCGGCGGGCACGGGGGCCGGGGCGGCGGCGCCGCACTCGGTGAGGACGCGGACCATCGCGTCGTGCTCGGCCTGGGTCACCCACAGCTGATAGAGGGCCTTGACCTCGATCTGCCGCGCGACGTACGTGCACCGGTAGGACCGGTTCGGCGGCAGCCAGGTCGCGGCGTCGCCGTCGCCCTTCTGCTGGTTGGCGTCGCCGTCGACGGCCTGCAGGTTGCGGGGATCGTTGGCGAAGTTCGCGCGGGTCTGCTGGTCGAGCTGCTGGGCACCCTTCTGCCACGCGTCGGACAGCGCGACGACATGGTCGATCTGCACGTCGGCGGAGGTGTCCTGGCCACGGCGGAACTCGATGGTCGTGCCGGTGTAGGCGTCGTGGAGGGTGCCGAAGAGGACCACGCAGTCCCGGGTGGCGGTCTTGTAGGTGATGTCGACGAGGTCGCGCCGCAGGATGTCGTTGCGGGTGTCGCAGCCGTTGCGGCCGCCGTCGACGTCGACGTCGTCGCTCCACGCCGGGCCGAAGAGTTCGCGGTCGTAACCGGTCTTGGGCGCTCGCCCCTTGACCGGCAGTGTCGCGAGCGTGGCCAGCGCCGACGAGGCGGATGCGTCCGCGGGAACGTGGGTCGGCGCCGGTGCGGGGGCCGGGGGCGGGGTGGTCGTCACCGTCGGGGTCGCGGCGACGGTGGGCGCGTGCGCCGGGGTGGCGGTGTCCGTTGCTGCGGCGCATCCGGTCAGCAGCAGGGCCGCCGCGGCGAGTCCGGCGCTCCATCCCCGCCTGCGGTGGTTCGGGGACTGGCGGGACGGTGAGGCGAACACGCTGGGTACTCCTGGGGGCGGGATGCGGTACGGCGGCACCCTCCGCGGGGGAACGAAAGGGCGTCTCCCGGAGGTCGTACCGGACATCCCTTTCGTTACCAGAGGTAACAGCACAAGGTGATTACGATTTGTCCGTGGTCGGATACGGCAGACAACTCACGGCCCTCGCCATCGCGCTGTCCGGCCTCGCCGGATTCGTCGACGCGCTCGGCTTCATCACCCTCGGGGGCGTGTTCGTGTCGTTCATGAGCGGCAACTCCACGCGCATGAGCGTCGGCCTGGCCGACGGCGCCTGGGGCCAGGCGGCCCTCACCGCCGGCATCATCGGGCTCTTCCTCGTCGGTGTCGTCCTCGGCGGGGTGGTGGCGCAACTGTCCGACCGCAGCCGGCGCGCCCGCAAGACCGCCGTCCTCGCCGCGGTATCCGCGCTGCTGCTACTCGGTGCGCTCGCCCACACGGCGGGGTGGACGCCCGTCGCGGTGGTGGCGATGACCCTCGCCATGGGCGCGGAGAACTCGGTGTTCCAGCGCGACGGCGAGGTGAGCGTGGCCCTGACGTACATGACCGGGGCGCTCGTCAAGATCGGGCAGCGGCTCGCGGCCGCGCTGTTCGGCGGGCCCCGCTGGAGCTGGCTGCCGTACCTGGGCCTGTGGCTGGGCCTGGTGACCGGCGCCGTCGGCGGTGCCCTCGCGCATCGGGCGTTCGGACTGCACGCCCTGTGGGTCGCCACCGCGGTCGCCGTCGCACTCACCGTCGCGGTGCGGCACCTGCCGTACCGGCCGTGACGGAAGCCGGTTCCCCACGCAGGCAGCGATTGTCGGAGCCTGCGCCTACGCTCGTGGGCCATGAGGTGGTATGTGCCGAGCACTCCCAGCGCGGACCTCGCCGAGCACCTGGTGTGCGTGTGGTCGGCGGTCTCCGACGGGCAGAGTCACCTCCTCGTTCCGGACGGATGCGTCGACGTCCTGTGGATCGCCGGCGTCGGCATCCGCGTGTGCGGTCCGGAAACCTCCGCGTGGTCGTTCACCCTGCCGCCCGGCGTCGTCTCCGCCGGCGTGCGGTTCCGCCCCGGTCTCGCCTCGTTCGCCCTGCGCGCGTCGGCCGCGCAACTCCGCGATACCCGCGTCGGGTTGGACGACTTGATCGGCTCGGCCGGGGCCAGACCACTCGCCGACCGGCTCGACAACGCCCGGACCGCCCCCGAACGGCTCGAGGTGTTCCAATCCGCGGTGCGGCGCTGGCTCGCGCACGGCCTTGCCCCCGACCCGCTGATCGGGCACCTCCGGCAGGCACTGTCCGGGCACTCGTGGAGCGTCGGCACGCTCGCCGACACCGCCGCACTCACCGAGCGTCAGCTGCAGCGCCGCTGCAACGAGGCGTTCGGGTACGGCCCCGCCACGTTGCGATCGATCCTTCGCCTGCAACGGTTCATGGCCCTCGCCGACGCCGGTCCCGGGCGCGGACTGGCCGAACTCGCCGCGGTCGCCGGCTACAGCGACCAGTCGCACCTGAACCGTGAGGCCCGCAGGATCTCCACCCTGACGCCCACCGCCCTGCTCGCCGGCGAGGCACCACGGTGGCACGGCCCGGGCTCGGCACTCGATGTCCGAAGTATCCAATCCCTCGGCGACCTCGGGGCGGAAGAATCCGCGGCATGACCGAGACCCTCGCCCCCGCCCGTCACTACCGCGAACTCGCGGCGAAGTTCACCACACGCGTCGAGGCCGTGCCGGCCGACCGGTGGGACGCGCCGTCGCCCTGCGAGGGCTGGACCGCCCGCGACGTGCTGCGGCACGTCGTCGACACGCAGCGGCAGATCGTCACCGTCGTCGGCCTGGAACTGCCCGCCTGCCCCTCGCCGGACACCGACCCGGTCGGCGCGTGGGCCGCCACCCGCGACGGCATGCAGGCGATCCTCGACGATCCGCAGCGCGCCGGCCTCGAGTACGACGGCCACTTCGGCCGCACCACCCTCGCCGCGACCGTCGCGCGGTTCTACAACTTCGACCTCGTCGTGCACGGCTGGGACATCGCCCGTGCCGCCGGCCTGGACGACTCCGTCGACGACGAGGATCTCGACTTCGTGGAGGCGACGGCGCAGGCCCTGGGCGACTCGATCCGTATGGAGGGGGTCTGCGGGCCCGCCGTCGAAGTGCCCGCGGACGCCGACCGGCGGACCCGGGTGCTCGCGCACCTCGGCCGTCGCGCCTGATCGGCGGTAGCGCCGCGCCTGATCGGCGGTGGCGTTGCGCCTGATCGGCGGTGGCGTTGCGCCTGATCGGCGGTGGCGTTGCGCCTGATCGGCGGTGGCGTTGCGCCTGATCGGCGGTGGCGTTGCGCCTGATCGGCGGTAGCGTCGGGGCATGCGCGCCCCGGGCTCCTGGCTTCCGGTGTCGTTGCTGGCCGTGGCCGCCCTCCTGTCCGGCCCCGCCGGGGCGGCACCGTCGGTGCCCGCGCCCGTCACGTCCGTCGGCATCCCGGCGACGGGACTGACCACCGACGTCCCGGCGACGTCCGCGACGATGTACGCGGGCGTGACCGACTCGGCGGACCCACCGCTCCCGCGCGACATCGCCGAGAGCGGTGCCCCGGTGTCCGTCGGCGACAAGTTCGACGAATATCCCTATGTCCGTTACGAACTCGAATTCCCCGCCGGAACCGAGGTGGTGACGCTCCGGTGGCAGGGCCGCAGCGTCAACCTCGACGACCTCGCCCTGCACGTGCGCACGGGCCGATCGTGGGGCGAGCCGCGCGCCGTGGCCCGGCCCGCGGCGCCCGGCGGACCGATCGTGCTCGAGGCCCGGATCACCGGCGTCGCCGGCCCCGTGGAGATCCTGGTGATCGACGGGCCCCGTCGCGACCGGGGTTTCCGCGACGCCAACGCCGTACCGGACCAGGCGTTCGCCGATCCGGCGGAGTACGACTTCGCTATCCAGCACCTCACCGACACCCAGTACCTCGCCCGCGACGACACCGCCGCCTTCCGGGCCATGACGACCTGGACGGCGCAGCAGGCCCGCGACCGGAAGATCGCGTACACCGTGCACACCGGGGACCTGATCCAGTCGTGGATCCGGCCGGGCGCCCCGGACGCCCGCGCCCGCGCGGAGTTCGAGGTCGCGTCGGAGGCGATGGGAATCCTCGAGGCGGCCGGGATGCCCTACGGGGTCCTGCCCGGCAACCACGACAACCTGTGGAACGTCGCGGGCCGGCTCGTGCCGGGCGAGCACGAACGCAACCACGCGCTGTACAACGAGTACTTCGGGCCGCAGCGGTTCCGGGACCGGCCGCAGTGGGGCGCCTCGGTGACCGACACCGACAACTCGGCGCACTACGACCTGTTCGAGATCGCCGGCGCCCGGTTCCTCGTCCTCTACATCGGCTACAACCCGGCGGAGCACGTGATGCGCTGGGCCGAGCAGGTGCTGGCCGCCCATCCGGACCGCAACACGATCGTCGCCGCGCACTACTACCTGGACGAGGACGGGCGCCTGCGGATGAGCGGATTCGGCGACATCGGCGGCAGTTCGGGCCAGCAGATCTGGAACCGGCTCGTCGTGCCGCACGAGTCGGTGTTCATGGTGCTGTCCGGGCACGTGGACGGGCAGACGACCGTGACCGACCGCCCGATCCCCGGCAGCGATCGGCGCGTGGTCGAGATGCTCGCCGACTATCAGTACTTCCTCGTCGACGGTCGACGCGCGACGGCGTTCCAGCGGTTGCTGCAGTTCGATCTCGACGACGGCACGGTCGCCGTCACCACCCACTCCCCCGCGCTCGACAGCTTCCGGGTGGAGGACCACGACCCGCGGCGCCGCTACACGCCGGAGGACGGCGACTTCGTGGTGGACGTGCAACTGCGCGCCGGCGTGCCGCGTGCGGTACTCCCCGGCTGAGTCCGGATCACCTTGCCGCCGAGACGAGTTCGCGGACGCGCGGCGCGACCTCCTGCGCGAATCGCTCGATGTCGGTGCGGGCATCGGTGCCGAGCACGAAGCCGCTGATGCCGTGGCGCAGGGTCAGCTCCGCGAGCTGCTCCGCCCACACGGTGGGCGGCCCGGCGAGGAATCCGCCGTCCGCACCGCCGTCGAATCGGCCGCTGATGTTGTAGAGCCGGCGGATCTCGCGCGGGTCCCGGCCGGCGTCCACAGCCGCCTCGTCGACCCGCCTCGACATCTCGGCGAGCCGGTCCGGCGAAGCGGCGAACGCGCTGGGCAGCCACCCGTCGGCGGCGCGTCCGGTGAGGGCGAGCATGCGAGGACCGTAGGCGCCGAGCCAGATTCCGATGGCGTGGGCGGGCGCCGGGCCGCGCTTGGCGCCGGCGAGACGGTAGTGGGTGCCGTCGACGCGGGCGCCACCCCGGCGGTCGGCCCACAGCTCCCGGATGACGGTGATCGCCTCCTCCAGTGCGTCGACGGCTTCGCCCGTGGTGCGGTGCGGTCCGCCGTTCGCGGCGATCGCGTCCCAGTAGGCGCCCGCGCCGAGGCCCAGCTCCACGCGTCCGCCGCTGAGGCGGTCGAGGGAGGCCGCGCTGCGCGCGAGGACCGCCGGGCCGCGCAGCGGCAGGTTCGCCACGTTCGGCGCCACGAGTACCCGCGTCGTCCGCGCGGCGACCCAGGTCAGCAGGGTCCAGGCGTCGAGGAAACGGGCCTGGTACGGGTGGTCCTGGAAGGTGACCAGGTCCAGGCCGGCGCGTTCGGAGGCGACCGCGAGGTCGACGACCGCGGCAGGGTTCTCGGCGGCCGGCGTGAGGAAGCTGCCGAAGAGGAGCTTCCGGCCGTACTCGGGCATGGCGTCCTCCCGGTGGTGAGCCGACCGCTTCATCGTGCTGCATCCGGACGGCCGTGGGAAGTTTGCCGCCACCGTCACGGGGAATGCGGGATAATCGGTCACATTCGATCCTCCGGAGGTTCCCGTGCGACTGAGCAACGTTCCGCTCCGGCTGGCCACCGGTGCTTTCATCCTCAATTCCGGGCTGGGTAAGCGCGATCTCCCGCCCGAGGCCGCCGCAGGGCTGCAGGACATGGCGAGCAAGGCGCTCCCCCGGCTCGGGAAGATGCGGCCGGAGACGTTCGGCCAGGCCCTGTCGACCGCCGAGATCGGCGTCGGCACCCTGCTGCTGGCGCCCGTCGTCTCCCCCGTCGTGGCCGGCGCCGCGCTGACCGCGTTCAGTTCGGGTCTGCTCGCGATGTACTGGCGGATGCCCGGCATGCACGAGGGCGGATCGTTCCGCCCGACCCAGCAGGGCACGCCGATCGCCAAGGACGTCTGGCTCCTCGGGGCGGGCCTGTCCCTGATCATCAGCGGGGTGAGCAGGACCTGACCGAGCGGGACCGCGGCGGTGCAGGTCCGGCAGGTGTGCCTCTGTCTCACCGTGCCACGGGTGAGCGCTCCGCCGGAGGTTCAACGCGGCGCACCAGGGGGTAACGCCGAATCATGAACACACGACGTACAACCTTGATCGCAGGCGTGTCCCTGACCGCACTCGTCGCCGCCGGATGCGGCGGCGACGACGCCTCGACGGACAACCAGGCCACCGTCGAGACGCCTCCCGCGTCTTCGGAAACGACGACCACCGGCATGCCCACCCCCCTGCCCGGCACGGATGGAGTGGCCTTCCAGCTGCCCGGGGAAGGTGGTGGCGACGACAACGCCTACACCTACGACGAAGCCGCCGTCCCGGTGGGGTCGACCGTGACCGTCGAATCCGAAGAGGAAGACGGCCGCACGACGGTCACGCTCAACGCAACCGGTCTTGCGCCCACCCGCGACTTCGGCGTGCACGTACACACGCAGCCGTGCGGGCCACAACCGTCGGATGCGGGGCCGCACTATCAGAACAACGTGGACCCCGCGGCCACCCCGCAATCTTCGTCGACGGATCCGGCCTACGCGAACCCCCGGAACGAGATCTGGCTCGACATCACCACCGACGGCGACGGCAACGCCCAGACGTCGACGACGGTCGACTGGGCGGTCCGCGACGGCGAGGCCGCATCCGTGGTACTCCACGCGCAGCGCACCAGGACCGGTCCCGGCGAGGCCGGCATGGCCGGTGATCGCCTGGCCTGCATCGACGAGAACTTCTGACGAACGCCGGCGGTCCTGGAACCGCCCGGCCGCACGCGGCACCGCAGGTGGTGCAGCGACGGTCGCCGACACCGCCCCGAGGTGCGGGGTCGATGCCCCATACCGACGTATGGAGATGCGCGCAGGTACGGTGCATCCATGCGCGCGCGCCCCTATGCCACCACCAGCCCCACGCGTCTCGCCGCGGCCCTGCTCGAGGTCGCGGCGCGGATCGGGCTCGACGGCGCCAGCGTGCGCGAGGTGGCCAGCCATGCAGGTGTATCGATCGGCGCCGTGCAGCACCACTTCCCTACCAAGGACGAGATGCTCGCCTACTCGTTCCGCTCGCTCGCCGAACGGGTGCTGACGCGGCTGAGCACCGTCGACCCCGACATCGATCCGGCGCGCACCCTGTTCGCGGCGCTGAGCCAGCTGCTGCCGCTCGACGACCAGCGCACCGCCGAGGCGCATGTGATGGCGGCGTTCACCGTGCGGGCCGCGACGTCGCCGTCGTTGAGCACGATCCGGCACACGACGCTGTTCACGATGCGCACCGCGGTCTCCGCCGTCCTGATCCGGATGGGCACCGCGGAGCCCGAGACCCGGGCGGCGCTCCTGCTGGCCGCGGTCAACGGCCTGGCCCTCGACGCCGTCGCCAGCCCGGAGCTGTATCCGCCGGAGTACCTCACCCACGCGCTGCACACCCAGATCCAGCTGTCGCTCGACGGCGCCGACGCCCACTGATCGCCTTCGAAAATGCCTGTGGCCGAATGTCACACGCGTTCGATCTGATCGACGCGATGTGACATTCGGCCACACACACAGGGGGTGGGTCAGCGGGCGGTCCAGCCGCCGTCCATCGTGTAGGAGGCGCCGGTGACCATGCCGGCGTCGTCCGAGGCCAGCCACGCGACGAGGGAGGCCACCTCCCCGGGTTCGACGAGCCGCTTGATCGCCGGCTCGGTGAGCAGCACGTCGGCGAGCACTCGCTCCTCGTCGATGTCGTGCAGCCGGGCCTGGTCGCTGATCTGCTTCTCCACCAACGGCGTTCGCACATAGCCCGGGTTGACGCAGTTGCTGGTGACGCCGCGCGGACCGCCCTCGAGGGCCGTGACCTTCGACAGCCCCTCGAGGCCGTGCTTGGCGGTGACGTACGCGGACTTGAAGGCCGACGCCCGCAGGCCGTGCACCGACGACACGTTGACGATGCGCCCGAATCCCCGGTCGTACATGTGCGGCAGGGCCGCCTTCACGAGGAGGAAGGGCACCTCCACCATCAGGGTCTGGATCCGGCGGAAGTCGGTGAGGGCGAACTCCTCGATCGGGCGGACGACCTGGATGCCGGCGTTGTTGACGAGGATGTCGACCTCGAGCCGGAGCCCGTCGAGCTGGTCGGTGTCGAGCAGGTCCACCGCCCACGCCTGCCCGCCGATCTCGTGGGCGAGGGTCTTGGCGGCGACCTCGTCGACGTCGGCGACGGTGACCTGCACGCCGCGGGCGCCCAGTTCCCGGGCGCACGCCGCCCCGATGCCGCCGGCGCCGCCGGTGATCAGCGCGGTGCGGGCACTCATGCGGACACCGCCGTCTTCTCGGCGCCGACGGCGCGGGCATCCGCGGCATCGATGTCGCGCAGGCTGATGCCCTTGGTTTCGCGGGCGGCGACGACGGCGATGATCGTCACCACGGACGCCACGGCCAGGTAGATCGCGATGGGCACAGCGCTGCCGTAGCGGCTGAGCAGCGCGGTCGCGATGATCGGCGCGAGCGAGCCGGCGACGATGGAGGTCACCTGGTAGCCGAGCGAGACACCCGCGTAGCGCATGCGGGTCGGGAACATCTCGGCCATGATCGCGGGCTGGCCGGCGTACATGAAGGCGTGGAACACCAGTCCGATGACGATGGCGGACATGACGAGGGCGTTGTGCCCGCTGTCCATCATCGGGAAGGCGAAGAAGCCCCACGTGCCGGCGGTGACGGCACCGACCATGTACACCGGGCGGCGGCCGAAGGTGTCGGACAGGCGCCCGACGACGGGGATGATCGCGAAGTGCACGGCGTGCGCGGCGAGCATCCACCACAGGATGGTGGAGGTGTTCGCACCGACGACCACCTTGAGATAGGTGATCGAGAACGTGACGACGAGGTAGTACATGACGTTCTCGGCGAAGCGCAGACCCATGGCGGTGAACACGCCGCGCGGGTATCGCTTGACGACCTCGACGACGCTGTACGAGCTGGACTTGATCTGCTCGGCCTCACGCTGGGCCTCGAGGAAGATCGGCGCGTCGGTGACCTTGGTGCGGATGTAGTAGCCGACCAGCACGATGACGGCCGACAGCCAGAACGCGATACGCCAGCCCCACGAGAGGAACGCCGCGTCGGACAGCGTGGTGGTCAGGATCAGCAGGACGACGGTGGCGACGAGATTGCCCATCGGCACGCCGGCCTGCGGCCACGACGCCCAGAAGCCGCGCGAACGGTTGGGGCTGTGCTCGGCGACGAGCAGCACCGCCCCGCCCCACTCGCCGCCCACGGCGAAGCCCTGGACGAAACGCAGCGTGACGAGCAGCGCGGGCGCCCAGTAGCCGATGGCACCGAAAGTGGGCAGACAGCCCATGAGGAAGGTGGCGACGCCGACGAGCACGAGGCTGGTCTGCAGCAGCTTCTTGCGGCCGAACTTGTCGCCGAAGTGGCCGAACACGACGCCGCCGAGGGGTCGCGCGACGAAGCCGACGGCGTAGGTGACGAACGCGGCGATGATGGCGTCGAGCTCGTTGCCGTTGTCGGGGAAGAAGACCTTGGAGAACACCAGGGTGGCGGCGGTGCCGTAGAGGAAGAACTCGTACCACTCGACGACGGTGCCGGCCATCGACGCGCCGACGACCTTGCGCAGGCCCGAGGCGGGGGTCTCGTCCGGTGTACGGCCGTCGGGCCGTGCCTGTTCGACGCTCATGGGTTCGTCCTCCTCGGTTCGACTGTGACGGGCAACACTTCTGAACGCATGTGCCGAGTATTGATGCACAGATCTGCATGCACAATGACGCGATCCGCAGAGTAGATCTGCAAGAATGCACACATGAGCGCTCCGTCGGCCGATGACCTGCTGGTTCTGCTGGCCGTCGGCCGCACGGGCCGCTTCACGACCGCCGCCGACGACCTCGGCGTCAACCACACGACCATCGCCCGTCGTATCGCGGCGCTGGAGAAGAGCCTCGGCGGGCGCGTGCTGGCCCGCGCGTCGGGCGGATGGGAGCTCACCGAGCTCGGCCGCTCGGCCCTCGCCGCGGCCGAGCGGATCGAGGCCGCCGTCGCGGGGCTGGCCGGACCCGACGGGGACCGCGGGCTCGAGGGCGTCGTCCGGGTCTCGGCGACCGACGGCTTCAGCGCCTACATCGCGGCCCCGGCCGGTGCGCTGGTGCGGCGACGGCACCCGGGCGTGGCGGTGGAGATCGTCGCGGCCACGCGTCGCGCGTCGCAGCAGCGGTCCGGCCTCGACCTCGAGGTGGTGGTGGGACGCCCCCAGGTGCACCGCGCCGAGGCGCACCGGCTGGCCGACTACACCCTCGGCCTGTACGCGGCGCGGGACTACGTCGCCGAACACGGTGCCCCGACGACGGTGCGTGAGCTGAGCCGTCACCCCCTGGTGTACTTCATCGACTCGATGCTGCAGGTCGACGACCTGGACCTGGCCCGTCGCATCGCCCCGGACATGCACGAGTCGGTGAGCTCGACCAACGTGTTCGTCCACGTCGAGGCGACCCGCGCCGCGGCCGGGCTCGGGCTGCTGCCGTGCTTCATGGCCGACCGGCACGCCGACCTGGTGCGGATCCTCCCCGGGGAGGTGGAGGCGCGGCTGAACTACTGGATGGTGGCGCGGTCGGAGACGCTGCGCCGGCCGGAGGTCGCCGCCGTCGTCGCGGCGATCCGCGAGACCGTGCACGCCCAGCGCTCCGTCCTGCTCGGCCGGCCCGTCGCGTGACCCACCGGCGTGCAGGTGACCGAATGTGACATCACGCTCGATAGTCTGACCAAATGTCACATTCGGCCGGGGACGCGCGGGTGGGGGCCGGCCGGTTCGCCCCGAGCCCGTCGGGCGACCTGCACCTCGGAAACCTGCGCACGGCGGTCCTCGCGTGGCTGTTCGCCCGGAGCACCGGGCGGCGGTTCCTGATCCGCGTCGAGGATCTGGACCGGGTCCGGCCCGGCGCGCAGGAACGTCAGCTCGCCGACCTCGCCGCGCTGGGCCTGGGCTGGGACGACGAGGTGGTCCACCAGTCGCGGCGGCTGCCCCTCTACGACGCCGCGATCGCCCGCCTCACCCGCGCGGGCCTGACCTACGAGTGCTTCTGCACGAGACGCGAGATCCAGCATGCGGCGTCCGCGCCGCACGCCCCGCAGGGCGCCTATCCGGGAACGTGCCGGAACCTCACCGAGGCCGAACGGGAGGCGAAACGGGCGTCGGGGCGGCCCGCCGCGCTGCGCCTGCGGTCCGGCGCCGCCACCTTCACCGTGGCGGACGAGGTGCACGGCAGCTTCACCGGTGTCGTCGACGACCTCGTGCTGCGCCGCGGCGACGGCATCCCGGCCTACAACCTGGCCGTCGTCGTCGACGACGCGGCACAGGGCATCGACCAGGTGGTACGCGGCGACGACCTGCTCACCTCGGCACCGCGGCAGGCCTATCTCGCGGCGCTGCTCGGGCTTCCGGTACCCACCTATGCGCACGTGCCGCTGGCGCTGAACGTGCACGGCAAACGCCTCGCCAAGCGCGACGGTGCCGTCACGCTCACCGACCAGGCGGCGCTGGGCCACACCGCGGCCGACGTGCTGAGCCGGATCGCGGTCTCGCTCGACCTGGCGGACAAGGACGAGCCCGTCACGCCGGAGCTGCTGCTCGAACGATGGGATCCGGCCCGGCTCCCGCGGGAGCCGTGGGTGTACGACGGCAGCTGGTGACCGGTATCGGTGCAGCGCGACAGCCCTGCGGGGTCCGCGCGGCCGGCACCGCCGCGTAGTCCGGTTCGCGCCGGTCGTCCGGCTCGCGGAAGTTCCGGTGATCGTGCAATTCGGGCGCGTCGGACGTAGTGTGCGCAGTCGACAACGCGATTGGCTCCACCCTCCCACCGAGAAGGATCCGATGACGACCGGCGGTTACGACCCCAGCAAAGAGCCCAACAACCAGGGCGGCGAACCCAACCCCCCGCAGGGCGGCTACCCCCCGCCTCCCGGCAACTACCCGCCCCCCGGCAACTATCCCCCGCCCGGGAACTATCCGCCCCCGCCCGGCAACTACCCGCCTCAGGGCGGCTACCCGCCCCCGCCGGGCAACTACCCGCCTCAGGGCGGCTACCCGCCCCCGCCCGGCAGCTACCCGCCCCCGCCCGGCAACTACCCCTCGGGCGGTAGCCAGTACGGCGGATTCGGCGCCCCCACGCAGCTCAACGTGGGTGACGCGATCGGCTACGGCTGGAAGAAGTTCAGCCAGAACGCGGGCGTCTGGATCGCGTTCGTCGTCGCGGCGGCGCTGATCCAGTTCGTGATCAACGTGATCTTCGGCGGCTTCGACACGAACGAACTGACGGCGCTCAGCATCATCGGCGCGATCGTCAGCGTGTTCGTCAGCATCCTGATCCAGGCTGCCTACGTGCGCGGCGCGCTGCACGAAACCGACGGCAATCGTCCGTCGTTCGGCTCGTTCTTCCAGTTCGAGAACATCGGCGCCGTGGTGGTCGCGAGCCTGCTCGTCTCGCTCATGACCGTGGTCGGTTTCATCCTGCTGATCATCCCCGGCTTCATCGTCATCTTCCTGACCTGGTGGACGCTGCAGTTCGTCATCGACCAGAACCAGCAGCCGGTGGACGCGATCAAGTCCAGCTTCCGGGCCATCTCGTCCAACGTGGGACCGCTGCTGCTGCTGGCGCTGGCTCTGGTCGGCATCAACATCCTCGGCGCCATCCCGTGCGGCCTGGGTCTGCTCGTCACGATTCCGCTGACGATCATCGCCTCCACCTACGCCTACCGGGTGACCACCGGCCGCGGCGTCGCGCCCTGACGGACCCGGGCGTTCCACGACGCGGCACGTTACGAACAAGAGGAACAAGATGACCACCGGGGGCTACGAGTCCAATCCCGATCCGCAGGATCCGAACAAGTACCCGGGCGCGCAGCCGTACGGCCCACCGCCCGGGTACGGTCCGCCCCAGGGTTACCCGCCGCAGGGACCGAACTACGGCGGGCCCCCGCCCGGCTATGCCCCGCCGCAGGGCCCGCCGCCGCAGTACGGCGCTCCCCAGTACGGCGCTCCCCAGTACGGCGCTCCGCAGTACGGTGGCGCCCAGTACGGTGGCGCACCGCAACAGCCCGGCCCGCAGTACGGGCCGCCGCAGTACGGGAATCCGGCCGGGTACGGACCGCCGCCCGGATACGGCGCCCCCGGCGGCTACCCGCCTCCACCCGGCTTCGGTCCTCCCCGCGCGCAGATCAACATCGGCGACGCGCTGAACTACGGGTGGCGCAAGTTCAGTGAGAACGTCGGCGGCTGGCTGAGCCTGGCCGGTGTGATCGTCGTGGCCGCTCTCGTGTTCGGTGCCCTGATGTTCGGCGTCGTGATGGCCTCGACCACGACGGACCGCTACGGCTACAGCACGGGCATGTCGGGCGTCGGGATCGTCGTGATGATCGTGCTGATCGTCGCGTTCGTCATCGGCATGCTCGTCGTCCAGGCGGCCGCGGTGCGCGGGGCCCTGTACGAGCTGGACGGGCACAAGCCGGCGCTGAAGGACTTCTTCCGCGTCGGCAGCCTCGGTCCGATCCTGCTCGTCTCCCTGCTCATCGCGGTCGGCACGTTGCTCGGCTCGCTCGTCATCGTCGGCGGCATCATCGTCGCCTTCCTGACCGTGTGGGCGCTGCATTTCGTCATCGACCAGCGGCAGGACGCGGTCACGGCGATCAAGTCGAGCGCGTCCGCCGCCGCGGCCAACGTGGGGCAGCTGATCCTGCTGTGGCTGGTGCTGTCCGCGATCAACTTCGTCGGCGCGCTGCTGTGCTACGTCGGCCTGCTGGTCACGGTGCCCGTCACCACCATCGCCTACGCATACGCGTACCGGGTCGTCACGGGCGGACGGGTAGCCCCCTGACGGCACGTCACGGAGCCCCCTGACGGCACGTCGCCGGCCCCGATCCAACCGGGTCGGGGCCCGCGTCCTTTTCGTCCGTTCTTCGCCTTCCTCCGGTCCGAGTGCTTGGATGGCCGGGTGACAGAGCACGTGCAGACCCAGCAATCCGACCATGCGCACTTCGCCCGCGTGGTCCGCAGCTACTACCCCGGGCTGGTGGCCCTGTTCACGGCGGTGCTCATCATCTCCAACGTCGCCGCCAGCAAGGGCGTGGCCTTCTTCGGCGACGCCGAGTGGGCGCTCGGCCCGCTGCAGGTCCTGCCGATCATCACCGACGGCGCGTTCTTCCTGTTCCCGCTCGCCTACATCGTCGGTGACGTCCTGAGCGAGGTGTACGGCTTCGCCGCGACCCGTCGCGCGGTCTACTACGGCTTCGGTGCGGTGGCGCTGGCCGCGTTGTGCTTCTGGATCGCCCAGCAGCTGCCGCCCGCCGACTTCTACGAGAATCAGGCCGCATTCGAGGCGGTCCTCGGGGTGGTGCCGCGGCTGCTGCTGGCCGGCCTCGCCGGCTACCTCGTCGGGCAGCTGCTCAACTCCTACGTGCTGGTGCGCATCAAGGAGGTCACCAAGGAGAAGCACCTGTGGGCGCGGCTGATCGGCTCCACCGTCGTCGGCGAGTTCGCCGACACGCTCATCTTCTGTGCGATCGCCGCCGGCGTCATCGGCATCACCACGTGGGCGGACTTCGTGAACTACGTGGTGGTCGGGTTCCTGTGGAAGACGCTGGTCGAGGTCGCCGTCATGCCGGTCACCTACGCGGTCATCGCGCACGTGAAGCGGCGCGAGCCGACCTACGCCGAGTGAGCGCCGCGACCGGTCCAGTCGTCCGCGGCAGCCGTCGTGGACGACGGTGGAGTTCGCGAACCCTCACTCACCGCCGCGCGTAGAACCGGCCCAGGGTCTCGGCCTTGTGTTCCTCGAGGTACCCGCCGTCGATGGCGGCGCGGATCTCGTCGACGAGGCGCACCGTGAACCGCTCGTTGTGGATGGTGCACAACGTGGACGCCAGCATCTCCTTCGCCTTGAACAGGTGGTGGATGTACGCGCGCGTGTAGTGCCGGCAGGTGTAGCAGTCGCAGTCCTCGTCGATCGGGGTGAAGTCGCGGCGGAACCGGCTGGTGTTGATGTTGAAACGCCCGTCCGGGTGGTAGATCGCCGCGTTGCGCGCCACCCGCGACGGGTTCACGCAGTCGAACGTGTCGACGCCGTGCTCGATCGCGACGAACATGTCGTCGGGCTCGCTGATGCCGAGCAGGTGCCGGGGCTTGTGCTCGGGCAGTTCCTCGGTGCACCAGCGGACGATGGTGCCGAGGTTCTGCTTCTCGAGCGCCCCGCCGATGCCGTAGCCGTCGAAGCCGCGGCCCGACTCGCCGACGATCGATTCGAGCCCGCGGCACGCCTGCCGGCGCAGGTCCTCGTACTGCGCGCCCTGCACCACCCCGAACAGCGCCTGGTACGGACGGTGGGCGCGCTGCGCCGTGAGCTTCTCGTGTTCGGCGATGCACCGCACCGCCCACGCCTGAGTCCGTTCGACGGACTGTTCCTGGTAGCCGCGGGTGTTCATCAGGGTGGTCAGCTCGTCGAACGCGAACATGATGTCGGCGCCGAGCTGATGCTGGATGCGCATCGACACCTCCGGGGTGAACCGGTGCCGGGAGCCGTCGAGGTGGGATTTGAAGGTGACCCCGTCGTCGTCGACGTGCGCGAGCCGCTCCTTGCCTTCGGCGATGACGTCGTCGGACCGCACGCCCACGGCATCCATCGCCAGGACCTTCTTGAAGCCGACCCCGAGGGACATCACCTGGAATCCGCCGCTGTCGGTGAAGGTGGGCCCGTCCCAGTTCATGAACTTACCGAGCCCGCCCGCCTCGTCGACGATGTCCGACCCGGGCTGCAGGTACAGGTGGTACGCGTTGGCGAGCAGGGCCTGCACCCCGAGTTCCTTCATCGCCTCGGGCAGGACCGCCTTGACCGTCGCCTTGGTGCCCACGCCGACGAACGCCGGGGTGTGGATGTCGCCGTGCGGGGTGTGGATCGTGCCGGTGCGTCCGAGTCCGTTGGCGAGCCGGGTGCCGACGGTGAAGAACGGGTCGGGCGGGGTGGGCACGGCGGAAGCGGTGGCACTGGGGTCGGTCACGTCGGTATCCAATCACGATGTCCGATCAGGGCGCCGACGGCAGCCGCACGGCGAGCGCGAAGACGGCGACACCTGCCAGCGCGAGCACCGTGCCGACGGCGGCCGGCGCGGTGTAGCCGAAGCCGGCGGCGATCACCGCGCCCCCGATCCAGGCGCCGAACGCGTTGGCGAGGTTGAACGCCGCGTGGTTGAGGGACGCGGCCAGGGTCTGTGCGTCCTCGGCGACGTCCATGAGCCGGATCTGCAGTCCCGGGCCGACCGCGGCGCACCCGGCTCCCAGCAGGAACACCATCGCCAGGGCCGTGTACGGGTTGTGCGCCGCCGCGACGAACACGGCCAGCAGCACCGCCAGCGTCGTCATGGTCGTGAAGATGCCCGGTACCAGGGCCCGATCGGCGACGCGGCCGCCGACCACGTTGCCGACGACCATGCCGATGCCGAAGAGCATCAGGGCGACCGGAACCAGCCCCTTCGAGACGCCGGCGACGTCGGTCAGGGTGGTGCTGATGTAGGTGTACACGGCGAACACGCCGCCGAAGCCGATCATCGCGACCGCGAGCGTCATCCACACCTGCTTGCGCCGCAGGGCACCGAGTTCGGTGCTCACGCTGGTGGTGCGGATCGCCAGGGCGGGCACCCAGGCGGCGATCGCGGCGACGGTGACCGTGCCGATCACCGCCACCAGCGCGAACGCGGAGCGCCAGCCCAGCGCCATGCCGAGCCACGACGCGACGGGCACCCCCACCACGTTCGCGACGGACAGGCCCATCATCACCAGCGCCACCGCCCGGGCGCGCTGCCCGCGACCGGCCAGATGCGCGGCCACCAGCGCGGCGACCCCGAAGTACGCGCCGTGCGGCAGACCGGCGACGAACCGGGACGCGACGAGCAGTCCGTAGTTCGGCGCGAGCACCGTCGCCGCGTTGCCGACGGTGAACGCGATCATCAGGGCGATCAGCAACGTCTTGCGCGGGAGCCGGGCCGTCAGCGCCGCGATCAGCGGCGCACCGACCACGACCCCGGCGGCGTACGCCGACACCACGTGCCCGGCGGTGGGCTCGGAGACTCCGAGACCGGTCGCGATGTCGGGCAGCAGGCCCATCGCCACGAACTCGGTGGTGCCGATGCCGAACCCGCCGAGGGCGAGCGCCCACATCGCCCGGGCGCGCCCCGGCCGGGCGTCTGCTGCCGGCGCGGCCGCGGGGGCGTCCGCCGGTACTGCGGAGTCGGGTGGGCATACGGATGCCGTCGTCGTCATGAGCGGGAACCTTCGAATAGTGCGGGATGCGCTGGATCTTGTCGGCGTGCGAACCAGCCGAGTCTCCATTGTCTTGCACACGCCGACCCGACCTCGAATCGAGCGGACGTGAGTTCGGCCACCCCCGGCACGAGTCGCGCCTTGCGAAGGATCGGTCCACGACCCGCCGCGCCCGAGACGGCGTGAGCAGATCGCGCGCCGCGGGCCGGCTACCGCACCTGCAGCGACGTTATCCAATATCGTTCTGCGACAAAGGTTTCGGATACCGCTACGACCGGCACAGCCGCGGCCGAGTTCACCAGTCCGCGCCGGCCCGTTCGGATGCGCGCAGCCGGAGCACCCCGTCGTCGATCCGGTACCGATTCATCGTCGTCAGGGCGGGTGCGTACACGTGGATGCTGACGGCCGGAGAATTCGTGTCGTTCGTCACCTCGTGGACGTGGTCGGCGTCGAAGCCGCGGGCCATACCCGCACGAATCCTCTTGCGTGACAACGCTACTTCGACTCCATCGAGACCCCCGACCGCCGGGGTGCAGACGGTGGTCTCCGTCAGCACACCCTGCGCCACCGCGAAGGCGCCCGCGCTGTCGCCGTGATCGTGGATTTCGGTTCTCTGCCCGGGCAGCCATGAAAGCAGCCACACTTCGTGGTTGTCGGCAACGGCCAGTCGCGTGTACCAGCGCTGCTGCTCGTCGAATCGAACGATCGGCATCCAGCGGCCGGGATCGTTCGTGATCCGCAGGGCGAGGGAGGTGAGGTCGGCGCGCGTCGGCAGGGCATACGTGGAGAGCATCGAAGAGTCCTGGAATGAGGAGGCACGGGCGTGCCCGGGCCGGGCTGGGCGGAGACGGATTCAGCGACGACAGCCGGGACACGACTCGGCGGCACGGGCCGACGCCGTGCACAGTCCGCGCTGCCGCGCGCTCACCGAGAATGTCACGACGACCATGCCACCCCGGCCGGGTCCGCGTGTCAAGGGTTCTGCGCAGGCACTTTCGCGAAGAAGCGGGCCGGATTGTCCGTCCGCAGGCGCATGCCGGCGGAACCGCCGAGCACCAGCGGCCGCGCGTAGGGACGATCGGAGCCGAGCAGCACCCGGTCCTCGCCCAGGCATGCGGTCACCGCCGCGACGACCTCCCGCCCGTACGACGACGTCTCCACGTAGACCCCCGGCCCGGGAACATCGCCGGGCCCGCCGCGCACCGCCATCCGATCGGCGTGCAGCGGAGCCAGGCCGGCGAGCATCGCGAACAACACCCGCAACGCCGGGAACCGGCGCGCCCCGAACTCGTGCCAGGCGAACCAGGCGGTGTGCATCTGGGTCACGTACGACACCATCGCCGGCCACCATGCCGGAGCGCCGGGCGCCGACGCCGGGCCGGGATGCACGAACAGCGGCTTGCGCGCCCGCTCGAGTTCCGACAGCAGCGGCGCACACCGGTCGAAGCCCGCCGGGTCGGCCAGGGCGGTCGCCGGCAACTGCAGGCCCACGCACCCGGCCGCGAGGACGTCGCGCAGTGTCTCCGGATCGGGCTCGGTGACGCCGGCGGCGGCCCACACGCCGAACCGGTCGGGCAGGCCCAGCGCCCCCTCGTGATAGGCGTCGAGCAGCGGCCGGGCCTCCTCGGCGGGCAGTTCCTCGATCCCGAGGGGGCTCGACAGCGACACCAGCGCCAGATCGATTCCGTCCCGGACCGCCAGGGCCGTCCGCGCGGGGATCGAATGGTCTGCGGGGTCCACCCGGTACGGCGGTTCCCCGGGCAGGTGCAGCGTCCAGCCGTCGAGCCGGGGCGCGGCGCTGCGCGCCCGGAGGGCGTCGACGAAGGACGCCGGCCACACATGTTGATGCACGTCGACGCGGGGACGTCGCCTCATGCGTCCACGTTCGCCGCCGCGGCCCGCCGTGTCAACCGTCCTCGCATCCAGGCGACGAACCGGGCCGTCGAGCGACGCGGCCCCGGCGCGACCGATCCGCCCTGCGCTCGCTCGACGCCGGACGCACCCCGGCACTAGCCTGGGACCGAGCGTGTCCGCCGACCGCCGGAAGGAGCACCCCGTGCCTCCCCACTGCGATTCCATGGACGGTCCCGTCGTCAAGGCCGCCGAGGCGGCGCTGGGCGACGACAACGTCGAGCTGATCCTGCCGTTCGTGCCCGCCGACGCCGAGGACGAGGTGCGCACGGCGTTCGAGCGGGCGACGGCGGCGCGGGCGGAGGGCCCGATCGCCCACGAGGTGGCCGATCTCTACTTCTTCGACACGGTGGTCCGGCTGCACCGCGCGGGCGAGGGCGCCCCGTTCACCGGTGTGAAGCCGGCCGGCGGCGACGTCGGGCCCGTGATCCCGCTCGCCGAGGACGCGATCGAAACGGGCTCGGTCGAGAAGCTCCACGCGTTCCTGTCCGCCGAGCTGCACCGGCAGCTGCAGTCCCGGCTGGATCGGATTGTCGCTCTGACCGACGCCGTGACGACCGCCGAACGGCGGGAGTACACCGAGGCGATGCTCGGCCTGCAGGTGTACAGCCATCACCTCTACAAGAGCATGCACAGGGACCCGCACGAGGGCGGGCACTCGCACGGCTGATCCGGGGCACCGACGGTCACATCGGCATCATGTGATGCAGTCACATCGGCATCATGTGATGCAGTCACATCGGCATCATGTGATGCAGTCACATCGGCATCATGTGATGCAGTCACATCGGCATCATGTGATGCAGTCA
>NZ_WVTE01000029.1:0-16917 GCF_009939605.1 Rhodococcus sp. YH1
CGATCGGGGTGCGCCGGACCGCCGAACTCGACGCCGTCGACGGCCTGGTGATTCCCGGCGGGGAGTCCACCACGATGAGCCGGCTGCTGCAGGTGTTCGACCTGCTCGAGCCGCTGCGCGCCCGGTTGAAGGCCGGCCTGCCCGCCTACGGGTCCTGCGCGGGCATGATCCTGCTCGCCTCGCAGGTGCTCGACACCCGCCCCGACGCCGAGCACCTCGACGCCCTCGACATCACCGTCCGGCGCAACGCGTTCGGCCGGCAGGTCGACTCGTTCGAGGCCGACCTCGACGTCGCGGGCATCGAGGGGGATCCGGTGCGCGCGGTGTTCATCCGAGCGCCCTGGGTGGAGGAGGTCGGTCCCGGCGTGCAGATCCTGGCCACCGTCCCCGAGGGACCGGCCGCCGGACGGGTGGTCGCGGTGCGGCAGGGAGCGGTGCTGGCGACGTCGTTCCACCCCGAGGTCACCGGTGACCTGCGGGTGCATCGGCTCTTCGTCGACACCGTCCGTTCGGGGCAGGTCGGCGCGGAGTAGAATCGACCCTCCGAACCAGTCGGACCCGGTCCGACCTCACCTCGCCGGAAGGGGCTCCAATCGAATGAGCGGCCACTCCAAATGGGCCACCACCAAGCACAAGAAGGCGGCCATCGACGCCAAGCGCGGCAAGATGTTCGCGAAGCTGATCAAGAACATCGAGGTGGCGGCCCGGACCGGCGGTGGTGACCCGGCGGGCAACCCGACGCTGTACGACGCCATCCAGAAGGCGAAGAAGAACTCGGTCCCCAACGACAACATCGAGCGGGCCCGCAAGCGCGGCGGCGGCGAGGAAGCCGGCGGCGCGGACTGGCAGACCATCACCTACGAGGGCTACGGCCCCAGCGGTGTCGCCATCCTCATCGAGTGCCTCACCGACAATCGCAACCGAGCGGCGGGCGAGGTCCGCACCGCGATGACCCGCAACGGCGGCAACATGGCCGACCCCGGCTCGGTGTCCTACCTGTTCACCCGCAAGGGCGTCGTCGTGCTCGAGAAGAACGGCCGCACCGAGGACGAGATCCTCGAGGTCGTGCTCGAGGCCGGCGCCGAGGAGATCAACGACCTCGGCGACAGCTTCGAGATCGTTTCCGAGGCCGGCGATCTCATCGCTGTGCGCACCGCGCTCGTCGAGGCCGGCATCGACTACGAATCGGCCGACCCGGACTTCCGGGCCTCGGTCGAGGTCCCCGTCGACGCGGACAGCGCCCGCAAGGTGTTCAAGCTCGTCGACGCCCTCGAGGATTCCGATGACGTGCAGAACGTCTACACCAACGTCGACGTCTCCGACGAGGTCCTCGCCGAACTCGACGCCTGAGACGGACGGCTCCCGGCCGGGGCTGCGTGTCGATACCGCGACGCGCCGCCCCGGCCGCTATGCTCTCGAACAGTTGTTCGTAGCGGTCGAGAGGTGAACGGGTGCGCGTGATGGGTGTGGACCCGGGACTGACGCGATGCGGCTTCGGCATCGTGGACACCGGCCGCGGACGCGAGGTCGCCGCCGTGGCGGTGGACGTGATCCGCACACCCCCCGACCTGGAACTGCCGTCGCGGCTGCTGCGCATCTCCGCGGCCGCCGAGGACTGGCTCGACCGATTCCGGCCCGATGTCGTCGCCGTCGAGCGGGTGTTCTCCCAGCACAACGTCCGCACCGCGATGGGCACCGCCCAGGCCGGGGGAGTGGTGGCGCTCTCCGCTGCCCGACGCGGCATCCCGGTGGCGTTCCACACCCCCAGCCAGGTGAAGTCCGCCGTGACCGGGAACGGCTCGGCCGACAAGAAGCAGGTCACGGCCATGGTCACCAAGATCCTGGGCCTCGTCACCGCGCCGAAGCCCGCGGACGCCGCGGACGCCCTCGCCCTCGCGATCTGCCACTGCTGGCGTGCGCCCATGCTCGCACGCATGGCCGCCGCCGAGGCCGCCGCGGCCGAACAGAAACGACGATACGAAGCGCGGCTGCGGGAACAGGCCGCCGCGCGGAAGGCAGGTGCACGGTGATCGCCTCGGTGCGCGGGGAAGTGCTCGAGATCGCACTCGACCACGTCGTCATCGAATCCGCGGGGGTCGGTTACCGGATCCACGCCACGCCCGCCACCCTGGCCACGCTCCGCCGCGGCGAGGACACCCGCCTGGTGACGGCGATGATCGTGCGCGAGGATTCGATGACGCTGTACGGGTTCCCCGACCCCGACGCCCGGGACCTGTTCGGGTTGCTGCAGACGGTGTCCGGTGTCGGACCCCGCCTCGCCATGGCCACCCTGGCCGTGCTGGATCCGGATTCGTTGCGTGCGGCCCTCGCCGACGGCAACACCGCCGCCCTGACCCGGGTCCCGGGCATCGGCAAGCGTGGCGCCGAACGCATGGTCGTCGAACTGCGGGACAAGGTCGCCGCGTTCGCCGGAACCTCCGCCCCGGCCGCGGTGGTCGGCTCGCCCATGCGCGACCAGGTGGTCGAGGCTCTCGTCGGACTCGGCTTCCCCGTCAAACAGGCGGAGCAGTCCACCGACACGGTCCTCGCGGGTGACCCGCACTCCGACACCTCCACCGCGCTGCGTTCGGCGCTGGCCTTGCTGGGCAAGAGCCGATGATCGAGGACTTCCCCCCTGCGGGTGCCCCCGACGAGGCGCCGATGACCGCCGAGTACACCCCCGCCGACGGCGACGTCGAGGCGAGCCTGCGGCCGAAGAACCTCGACGACTTCATCGGCCAGCCTCGGGTGCGGGAACAGCTGCAGCTGGTGCTGCGCGGGGCGAAGCTGCGCGGCGGCACCCCGGATCACATCCTGCTGTCGGGCCCGCCGGGCCTGGGCAAGACGTCGATGGCCATGATCATCGCCGCCGAACTCGGGTCGTCGCTGCGGCTGACGTCGGGCCCCGCGCTCGAGCGGGCCGGCGACCTGGCCGCGATGCTGTCCAACCTCGTCGAAGGCGACGTGCTGTTCATCGACGAGATCCACCGCATCGCGCGTCCCGCCGAGGAGATGCTGTACCTGGCGATGGAGGACTTCCGGGTCGACGTCGTCGTCGGCAAGGGCCCGGGCGCGACGTCGATTCCGCTCGAGGTCGCCCCGTTCACCCTCGTCGGCGCGACCACCCGTTCCGGCGCGCTGACCGGACCCTTGCGCGACCGGTTCGGTTTCACCGCGCACATGGACTTCTACGACCCGGCGGAACTGCAGCAGATCCTGCTGCGCTCGGCCCGGATCCTCGGCATCGACCTGGGCGAGGAGGCGAGCACCGAGATCGCCGGCCGTTCCCGCGGCACCCCGCGCATCGCCAACCGGCTGCTGCGCCGGGTCCGCGACTACGCCGAGGTCCGCGCCGACGGCATCATCACCCGCGAGATCGCGCAGGCCGCCCTGGCGGTCTACGACGTCGACGCGCTCGGCCTGGACCGGCTCGACCGTGCCGTGCTCGGCGCGCTGGTCCGCAGCTTCGGGGGCGGGCCGGTGGGCGTGTCCACGCTCGCGGTGGCCGTCGGTGAGGAACCCGGCACCGTCGAGGAGGTCTGCGAACCGTTCCTGGTACGGGCGGGGATGATCGCGCGCACTCCGCGCGGGCGGGTCGCGACCCAGGCCGCGTGGCTGCAGCTCGGGCTGACACCGCCGCCGGAGGCTGCTACCGGCGGCATCGAGGTGCGGGCCCGCGAACCGCAACCCGGCCTGTTCGACGACGAATGACCGGTCGGCCACCGGCGCCGGTACAGGAGCCGCGCCGGTAATGGCACACTGGTCTACTGCGCCGGTCCACGACCGCCGGCGCCCGATACCGGACGACCTCGAGGACTGACTTCAACGATGGAACTGCTCTTCCCGCTGCTGATCCTTGCCCTGCTGGTGCCGACGTTCCTCGGCATCCGGCGCCAGAAGAAGGAGATGCAGAAGACCGCGGAACTGCAGGACGCGCTGCGGGTCGGTGACCGGGTGATGACCACGGCGGGGCTGCACGCCACCATCGTCGCGCTCACCGACACCACCGTCGATCTCGAGATCGCTCCCGGCGTGGTGACCACCTGGGCCCGGGTCGTGGTCCGCGAGCGGGTCACCGAGCTCGGCTCGGCGACGGACGAGACCGGTGGCCTCTCGCTGGACAAGGGCGACGACACCGAGCCGCCCGCCGGCCGGCCGACCGAGCACTGAACGGTCGGACACCGACCGGTCGACACCCCGGCCGATGTGCGGGCCGCGCCGGGGGCCGCGCCCCGACGGGTGCGGTGGCCCCGTGACCAGCGCATCACTCACTCGCATCGAGGAGACTGACAGACCGTGGCACCTTCCAACGGATCGGTGCATCCAGTTCGCTCCCTCGCCCTGTTCGGGGCGATCCTGGTGGCGCTGTATGCCCTGATCTTCTTCACCGGGGACAAGTCGGCGACGCCGAAACTCGGCATCGACCTGCAGGGCGGCACCCGGGTGACCCTCACCGCCCGCACCCCGGACGGCAGCGCGCCCAGCCAGGACAGTCTCCGGCAGGCCCAGCAGATCATCGAGACCCGCGTGAACGGCCTCGGCGTGTCCGGCTCCGAGGTGGTGATCGACGGTGACAACCTGGTGATCACGGTTCCCGGCGACGACAGCTCGCAGGCCCGCACCCTCGGCCAGACCGCACGGCTGTACATCCGGCCCGTGATCGGTCAGCCCATCGCCAGCGCTAACGCCGCGCAGCCGGCGCCCGCGCCCACGGACCCGCAGGCTCCCGCCCCCGCGACGCCGGCGCCCGACGCCGCCACGCCCGCTCCCGAACCGCAGGGCCGGCCCTTCCCGGCGCAGGATCCCACCGACGCCCCGGCGCCCGCCACCGACGCCCCGGCGCCCGCCACCGACGCCCCGGCGCCCGCCACCGACACCCCGGCGCCCGCTCCCGCTCCCACGGAGGACCTCGACCCGCAGGCCCGGGCCGCCGCGGACATCGCCGCCGCCAAGGAGACCCGGCAGAGCGAGGACCCGGCCGTCCTGCAGCAGGCCATGGCCACCCTGGACTGCTCGGCCGCCGACCCGCTCGCCGGCAACGACGATCCGGCAAAGCCGCTCGTCGCGTGCTCCACCGACGGCACCGCCGTCTATCTGCTCGGCCCGAGCATCATCGACGGCCAGCAGATCACCGACGCCTCCTCCGGCTACAACACCCAGCAGTCCCGCTACGAGGTCAGCCTCACGTTCGACTCCGAGGGCAGCAGCACCTGGGCGCAGTTCACCGCCGCCAGCATCGGCCAGCAGGCCGCGTTCGTCCTCGACTCCAAGGTGGTCAGCGCGCCCGTGATCCAGGGCGCCACCCCCGCCGGCAGCGCGACCTCGATCACCGGCAACTTCACCAACACCCAGGCCACCGAGCTCGCCAACACCCTCAAGTACGGCTCGCTGCCCCTGTCGTTCGCCGCGTCGGAGGCCGAGACGGTGTCCGCGACCCTCGGCCTGGCATCGCTCGAGGCCGGGCTGATCGCCGGCGTCGTCGGCCTGGTCCTCGTGCTGCTCTACAGTCTCGTCTACTACCGCATGCTCGGCGTGCTCGTCGCGCTGTCGCTGGTGATGTCCGGGCTCGCCGTGTACGCGGTGATGGTGCTGCTCGGCCGGTACATCAACTTCACCCTCGACCTCGCCGGCATCGCCGGCCTGATCATCGGCATCGGCATGACCGCCGACTCGTTCGTGGTGTTCTTCGAACGCATCAAGGACGAGATCCGTGAGGGTCGGAGCTTCCGCTCCGCCGTGCCCCGCGGCTGGGCCCGGGCCCGCCGGACCATCCTGTCCGGCAACGCCGTGAGCTTCATCGCCGCCGCGGTGCTCTATGTCCTCGCGGTCGGTCAGGTCCGCGGCTTCGCCTTCACCCTCGGCCTGACCACCATCCTCGACGTCGTGGTGGTGTTCCTGGTGACGTGGCCGCTGGTGCACCTGGCGTCGACGTCGAAGTTCTGGTCCAAGCCGAGCGTGAACGGTCTCGGCGCCATTCAGCAGGTCGCCCGTGAACGCCAGCTCGCGGCTGCCTCGGCGAAGGAGGCGTGACGATGACCGACACCACCACGACCGCACCCCGGCACAGCGTCCTCTCCCGCCTCTACACCGGCACCGGCGCGTTCGAGATCGTCGGCCGCCGCAAGTTCTACTACCTGCTCACCGGCGGCATCGTGCTGGTGGCGCTGCTGAGCATGCTGATCCGCGGCTTCACGTGGGGCATCGACTTCGAGGGCGGCACCCGCATCCAGCTCCCGGCCGCCGAGGGCGTCACCACCGAGCAGGTGGAGACGGTGTACTCCGACACCCTCGGCACCGAGCCCGTATCGGTGCAGACCGTCGGGTCCGGCGCGGGCGCCTCGATTCAGATCCGTTCGGAGGCCCTCGACCTCGAGCAGGTCCGGACCCTGCAGAACGCGCTGTACGACGAGTTCCAGCCGACCGGGCCCGACGGCGTGCCGTCGCGCGACGCGATCAGCGTCGCCGACGTCAGCGAGACGTGGGGCGGACAGATCACCCAGAAGGCCCTCATCGCGCTCGCGGTGTTCCTGGTGCTCGTCAGCATCTACATCGCGGTGCGCTACGAGCGGGACATGGCGCTCGCGGCGCTGGCCGCCCTGTTCTTCGACATGATCGTCACCGCGGGGGTGTATTCGCTCGTCGGATTCGAGGTCACCCCGGCCACCGTCATCGGCCTGCTCACCATCCTCGGCTTCTCGCTGTACGACTCCGTGGTGGTGTTCGACAAGGTCGAGGAGAACACGCGCGGCATCCTGCACCTGCATCGTCGGACCTACGCCGAGCAGGCCAACCTCGCCGTCAACCAGACCCTCATGCGGTCGATCAACACCACGGTCATCTCGGTGCTGCCGGTGCTCGCGCTGATGGTCATCGCGGTGTGGCTGCTCGGCGTCGGCACCCTCAAGGACCTCGCCCTCGTCCAGCTCGTCGGCATCGTGGTCGGCGCCTATTCGTCGATCTTCTTCGCGACTCCGCTGCTGGTGACCCTCAAGGAATGGCGCGGGCCGGTGGCCGCACACACCCGCAAGGTGCTCGCCAAGCGCGGCGCCGCCGAATCGCGGACCGTGCCCCCCGCCGGGGAGGCCGTCGGCGCGCACGCCGGCGCGACACCCGTGTCCGTGACCAAGCGCATCGGGGCGACCACGACGGCGGGCGCCGGCGCCGCGCCGGTGGCCGAGCGCACCCCCAGACCGGGCGTCCGGCCCACCGGAAAGCGCGCCAAGAGAAGGCACTGACATGTCGGCACCCGAGCACACACGTCGAGCCCGGCGCCGCCGGTCCGTCCGCGCGGCGATCGCGGGCGCGGCCGCCGCGGCGGCGCTCGCCGCGACCACCGTCGCCTGTGGCACGACGGAGGAGTCCCTGCCCTCCATCGGGTATGCCGTCGACAACACGGTGACCACCTACAACGCCAACACCGTGGACGGCGCCGCCTCGGGAGCCCGGCAGGCCCTGGCCCGCGTGCTGCCCGGCTTCGGCTACGTCGATCCGGCCGGTCAGGTGATCTCCGACACCGACATCGGGGCGGCCACCGTCGTCTCGCAGGACCCGCTGACCGTCCAGTACCGGCTGTCCCCGGACTCCGTGTACTCGGACGGGGTGCCGATGTCGTGCGACGACCTGGTGCTCGCCTGGGCCGCCGCCAGCGGCCGATTCACCGCGCCCGACGCCTCGGGTGCTCCGGCGAACCTGTTCTCCGCCGCCCGGCGCTCCGGCTACGTCGACATCGAACGGATCGACTGTCAGACCGGGTCCAAGGACGCCACCGTCGTCTTCCGCGCCGGCCGAGCCTACGCCGACTGGCGAGCCCTGTTCGGCGCCACCGAGCTGATGCCCGCGCACGTCGCTGCCCGGGTCTCGGGGGTGCCCGACGTGGTCGCCGCCATCGGCGGTGGCGACGTCGAGGCGCTGCGCCGGCTCGCCGACTTCTGGAACACCGGGTGGAACCTGACCCCCGGCCGGCTGGACCTGTCGCTGCTGCCGGCATCCGGCCCCTACCGGATCGAGTCGTTCACCGCCGAGGACGGGCTCGTCCTCGTCGCGAACGAACGCTGGTGGGGCAACAAGCCCGGCACCGACCGGATCGTGGTGTGGCCGCGCGGCACCGACGCCTCCGCGGCGGCCGCCGACGGCCGCGTCCACGTCGCCGACACCGGCACCGGGGCACTCGACCTGTCCCTCGGGGACGACGTGGAGACGACGGCCGCGGCGTCGCGCAACGTCGAGCAGCTCGTGCTGGGCACCGGCGGGGGCAGCCTCGGCGCCGCCGCCGCGCGCCGGGCGTTCGCGCTGTGCGTGCCCCGCTCGCAGTTGTTCGACGAGTTCGGCCGGGTCGGGGACGTGCCCGCCACCGGACTCGGTTCCGGGACGACGTCGTCGCGGCTGCTGCCCGCCGACTCGCCGCTGTACCCGGGCGTGTCCGGGCCCGCAGCCCGCTACGACCGGGCGGACACGACCGCGGCGCAGGCCGAGCTCGCCGCTGCGGGGACGGACCGCATCACCGTGCGGATCGGGTACCTCGGCCCGGACCCGCGCCGCGCCCGTACCGTCGAGCTGATCGCCCAGTCCTGTCGCGAGGCGGGCATCGAGGTGGTCGACGCCGCCTCGGACACGTTCACGCCGTCGCAGCTCACGGCGGGACAGGTCGATGCCGTCCTGGCCGGGACCGCCGTCGCGGCAGGGGCGGGAGGCACGGCCGACATGCAGGACGCGCGCGGCGCCCTCAACTCCGCGGCCGGCAGCAACGTCGGGCGCTTCGCCGACGCCCGCGTCGACCAGATCCTCGACGCCCTCGCCGTCACCACCGACGACGCCACCATCTCCGGTCTGGTGGGTGAGGCCGAGACGATCCTGTGGACCGCGATGCCGACCCTGCCGCTGTACGCGCAGCCCCGGGAGACGACCTTCGCCGGCGGCCTGCGTGCCGCCGTCGCCAACCCCAGCGCTGCCGGTGCGGGCTGGAACATGGACAGGTGGATCCTCAACAGATGAACAGCAATCCCGCCGGAGCGCACGCTCTGATCGAACGTGCCGCCACGGCGGTCACCGCCCGTACCCGCTGGGTCGACGACTTCCCGGCGCCCGGCGTCCGCTTCGCCGACCTGACCCCGGTCTTCGCCGACGGCGAGGCCTTCGGGGCGGTCATCGCCGCGCTGGCCGCCACCGCGCCGGACGCGGAACTGGTGGCCGGCGTCGACGCCCGCGGCTTCCTGCTCGGCGGCGGCATCGCCCACGCTCTGGGTGTCGGCGTCCTCGCGGTGCGCAAGGCCGGCAAGCTGCCTCCGCCGGTGGACACCCGCGAGTACTCCCTCGAGTACGGCACCGCGGCGATCGAGATCCCGCAGGATTCGGTTCGGTTGCGCGGGCGGCGGGTACTCGTCGTCGACGACGTGCTCGCCACCGGCGGCACCCTCTCGGCGACGGCGGAGCTTCTCGACGCGGCCGGTGCCCTGGTCGCCGCGGTGGCGGTGGTGACCGAGATCGAGGCCCTCGGTGGGCGGGCGCGGCTGGAAAAGTACCCGGTGACGTCATTGGTTCGGCTCTGAGAGCTAGAGTTGGCGCAGGTGCCGGTGGTTCCGGACGACGAGGAATGTGCGGCGGTGCGTCCGGTGTGCATCGGCGACGGGAGGTGTGGGCATGACCCAGAATCTTGATCGGTCCCAGAATTCCGGTCCGACCCCGACCTCGGCGTCCACGTCGGCCTCCCGCCGGGTGCGGGCGCGGCTGGCGCGCCGCATCACCGGGCAGCGCGGCACCACTCTCAAGCCGGTGCTCGAGCCGCTGGTCACGATCCACCGCGAGCTGTACCCGAAGGCCGACCTGTCGGAGCTGCAGCGCGCCTACGACGTGGCGGAGGAGCGGCACGCGTCGCAGAAGCGCAAGTCCGGCGACCCGTACATCACCCATCCCCTCGCGGTCGCGACGATCCTCGCCGAGCTCGGCATGGACACCACGACGCTGATCGCGGCGCTGCTGCACGACACCGTCGAGGACACCGGTTACAGTCTCGAGCAGCTCACCGCCGAGTTCGGCGAGGAGGTCGCCCACCTCGTCGACGGCGTCACCAAGCTGGACAAGGTGGTGCTCGGCACCGCCGCCGAGGGCGAGACCATCCGCAAGATGATCATCGCGATGGCGCGCGACCCCCGGGTCCTGGTGATCAAGGTCGCCGATCGGCTGCACAACATGCGCACCATGCGCTTCCTGCCGCCGGAGAAGCAGGCCCGCAAGGCGCGCGAGACCCTCGAGGTGATCGCGCCGCTCGCGCACCGTCTCGGCATGGCGACGGTCAAGTGGGAGCTCGAGGACCTGTCCTTCGCGATCCTGCACCCGAAGAAGTACGAGGAGATCGTGCGGCTCGTCGCCACCCGGGCGCCGTCGCGCGACACCTACCTGGCCAAGGTCCGCGCCGAGATCAACGCGACGCTCGCAGCGTCGCGGATCGATGCCACCGTCGAGGGCCGGCCGAAGCACTACTGGTCGATCTACCAGAAGATGATCGTCAAGGGTCGCGACTTCGACGACATCCACGACCTGGTCGGCGTGCGGATCCTGTGCAACGAGATCCGCGACTGCTACGCCGCCGTGGGCGTCGTGCACTCGCTGTGGCAGCCGATGGCGGGCCGGTTCAAGGACTACATCGCCCAGCCGCGGTTCGGCGTGTACCAGTCGCTGCACACCACCGTGATCGGCCCCGAGGGCAAGCCGCTCGAGGTGCAGATCCGCACCCGCGAGATGCACCGCACCGCCGAGTTCGGCATCGCCGCGCACTGGCGGTACAAGGAGACCAAGGGCAAACACTCGGGCGACGTCGCCGAGCTCGACGACATGGCGTGGATGCGGCAGTTGCTCGACTGGCAACGCGAGGCCGCCGACCCCGGCGAGTTCCTCGAGTCGCTGCGTTACGACCTCGCCGTGAAGGAGATCTTCGTCTTCACCCCCAAGGGCGACGTGATCACGCTGCCGTCCGGGTCGACGCCGGTGGACTTCGCGTACGCCGTGCACACCGAGGTGGGGCACCGCTGCATCGGCGCGCGGGTCAACGGCCGGCTCGTCGCGCTCGAACGCAAGCTCGAGAACGGCGAGGTCGTCGAGGTCTTCACGTCCAAGGACCCCAATGCCGGGCCGAGCCGCGACTGGCAGTCGTTCGTGGTCTCGCCGCGCGCGAAGGCCAAGATCCGGCAGTGGTTCGCGAAGGAACGCCGCGAGGAGGCGCTCGAGGCCGGCAAGGACGCCATCGGCAAGGAGGTCAAGCGGGTCGGGCTGCCGCTGCAGCGCCTGATGAACGCGGACCTGATGCAGGCCGTGGCCAAGGAACTGCGGTACGCCGACGTGTCGGCGCTCTACACCGCGGTCGGTGAGCACCATGTCTCGGCGCACCACGTCGTGCAGCGCCTCGTCGCGCTGCTCGGCGGGGTCGGTGGCGTCGAGGAGGAGCTCGCGGAGCGGTCCACCCCGTCGTCCATTCCGACCCGGTCCCGGCAGAGCGGTGACTCCGGCATCCTCGTGCCCGGCGCGCCGGGCACGGTGTCGAAGCTGGCCAAGTGCTGTACGCCGGTGCCCGGCGACGAGATCATGGGCTTCGTGACCCGCACCGGCTCGGTGAGCGTGCACCGCACCGACTGCACCAACGCCGGATCCCTGCAGCAGCAGTCCGAGCGGATCATCGAGGTCAAGTGGGCGCCGTCCCCGTCGTCGGTGTTCCTCGTGGCCATCCAGATCGAGGCGCTCGACCGGCACCGGCTGCTCTCGGACGTCACCAAGGCACTCGCCGACGAGAAGGTGAACATCCTCTCGGCGTCGGTGACCACGACCGGCGACCGGGTCGCGGTGAGCCGCTTCACGTTCGAGATGGGCGATCCCAAGCACCTCGGGCACGTGCTCAACGTCGTCCGCAACGTCGAGGGCGTCTACGACGTGTACCGGGTGACCTCCGCGGCATAGAAGGTCCGCGGCGTAGCAGGATCGGCGACCCCACCTCGCCCATCCGCACGTCGCGGTCCGTCAGCCGACGCTAAGCGCATGCTAAGCGCGCTGCGCGATCGTTCTCCTCGCCGGACGGTCCGGCACATCCTGACAGAGGAGAACGCATTGCGTAACACCGTCATCACCGCCATTTCCGCCGAGGGTGCGGAACTCGACGAGGCGCGCCTCGCGACCGTGTCCGGCGGTCGCGCGTGCGAGGATCGGTCGAGCAAGACGATCGACATGTCGACCGGCGCGGTCGGTACCGATCAGGACTTCTGACGGACCGAGGACGCCGGGTGGGGAGGCGGCTCGCCTCGCCCACCCGGCGCTCGTCCGTCGACCGATCCGATCCGATCCGCCCCGAGGAACAGCTCATGAGCGCGCATCCCGCCCGCATCCTGGTGCTCACCCAGCCGGGTGACCCGCACGCAGACCACGTCGTCGACCTGTTGCGCCGGCGCGACGCCCGGGTCGTCGTGTTCGACCCCGCCGATTTTCCTGTCCACGCGTCGATCTCCGTCGGCTACACCGCCGGCGGTGCGGTCCGCCGCACCCTCGACCACCGCGGTGGGCGGATCGACCTGTCCGCCGTCGACACGGTCTGGTTCCGCCGCCCACGCAACCCGCGGGCGCACCCGGAGGTCACCGCCCCGGCGGTCCGCGAGTACGTCGAAAGGGAATGCGAGGCAATGACCTCCGCGCTCTGGGACGATCTGGACTGTCTCGCGGTGCCGGGAACGCGGGCCGCGATCCGGCAGGCGGCCCGCAAGACCGCCCAGCTCACCCTGGCCGGCCGTCTCGGGTTCGAGCTTCCGCCCACGATCGTGACCACCTCCCCGGACGAGTTCCTCGATTTCTGGGACCGGCACGAGGGGCAGGTGATCAGCAAACCGCTCGACCGGCCGTTCCTGATCGACGGTGACGACGGCTACTTCCGCATGTGCGAGCCTGTCACGACGACGGACCTGGGGTACGCGGAGGCGATGCGCCTGTGCCCGATGATCGTGCAGGGCTATGTGCCCAAACAGATCGAGGTGCGGGTGACGGTGGTCGGGCAGCGGGTCCTCGGCGCCGCCATCCACAGCCAGGACAGCAACCACACGCGGCTCGACTGGCGCAGCTACGACCCTTCCACGACCCGCTACAGTCGGCACGAGTTGCCGGCCGCGCTCGCCGCGTTGTGCCGCAGTCTGGTGGCTGAGCTCGAATTGCAGTACGGGACAATCGATCTCATACTCACTCCGGACGGCCGCTACGTGTTCCTCGAGATCAACCCGTCGGGACAGTGGTTGTGGATCGAGGACGCGACGGGTCTGCCCATCTCCGACGCACTGTGCGAGCTGCTGCTCGACGGTGCCCACCGCTCCCGGCGCCCCGCCGTCCAGGAGGTGCCCGCATGATCGCCCCGGCCGGCGCGGCGCTCGACGACGCTGCTCTCGGGCAGGCGCTGACTCTGCTCGCGCGCCTCAACACCGACCCGGTAGCGGCCGGGTCCGCGGAGGAACTGCTGGCGGCCCTGCGGGCGGAGCACCCCGGACTGCGCCTTCGCCTGCTCCGGCACCGGGAAGCCTACGGGGACACCGTGCAGTTCGGCCTGCTCGTCTCCGGGCCCCGCGGTGGCACCGTCACGCTGTCCTGGGCGCCGCCGTCGGAGGTGCCGTGGATGTTGCGCGGCGCGCAACGCAGCGCCGAATCGATGCTGCTACGCGTCAACGGCGAGGCGCTCGACATCCAGCACGCGATGGCGTATCTGGACGTGATGTGGGAGCAGACGGCCCTGCTCGACCGACTCGTCGACGTGTGTCTCGTCCAGCAGGAACTCGCCGAGAGCCCGGTGACGCTGACCGACGGTGAGCTGCAGGACGCCATGGACGCCTTCCGTCGCGCGCGCGGCCTGCTGACCCCGGCGGCGACCGCTGCATGGATGGCACGGCGGCACCTCGACCACGCGGCGCTCGAGGAGATGGTGGCACGCGAGGCCGCCGTTGCCGCGCTGCGCACGCGGGTGACGGTCGACCGCGTCGACTCGTGGTGCGCGGCGCACCGATCGACGTACGACCGGCTCCGGATCGCCCGCGTGCGCTTCGCCGACCGCGCCGCCGCCGAGCGGTTCGTCGCCGCGTTCGCCGAGCGGCGACGCACCTGCGACACAACGGCCGACGCGTTCGGCGCGGCGCTGACGGCTGTCGCCCCGTCCCGTCCGCTGGGGGCCGAGCTGATGGAGCGGACCGTGGCCGACCTCGACCTCGGCCTCGGCTCCGGCCTGGCCGATGCGGTCGCGCCCGGTACGCTGCTGCCGCCGCGGGCGGTCGGAACGGAATGGGAAGTGGTACAGGTGCTCTCGCGCGCCGCCGCGTCCGATTCGGACCTGCTGGAGCAGGCCTCGAGGCGGTTGTTCGACGAGTGGCTCGCCGACCGGCGCCGCACCGCCCGGATCGAATGGTTCTGGGGCGAGGCGGAGAAGACGCCGCGGTGACGCGCCGCATCCGGCCGCTCGCTCAGACCGGGATGTCCGATTGCGGCGCGGCGTGCCTGGCGATGATCTTCGCCTACTTCGGCGTCCCACGCGGCGTCGCGGACCTCGTCGACGAGCTGGGGGTTTCCCGCGACGGACTCACCGCCCTGGCGCTCGTGCGATGTGCCCGCGGCCACGGGCTCGACGTCCGCGCCTTCGGCCGCTCCGCCGACGCCGTCGCCGGGGGCGGTGCACAGCTGCCCGCCGTCGTGCACTGGGACGGCAACCATTTCGTGGTGGTCGAACGGTGCACGGAGCGGCACGTGCACATCGTCGATCCGGCGCGGGGGCGCCAGCGCCTGACCCGGGCACAGTTCCGCGACGGGTACTCGGGCGTGAGCATCGAGTTCGGCCCCGGCGACCCGTCGGTCTATCCGCCGCCGGCCCTGCCCGCCTCCCGGCGACGAACGATGCCGGCCCGGTTCCTGCACGGCCACCGCGCACTGCTCGCGTCGGTCGTGGTGGCCTCGATCGTGTTGCAGGCGATCGGGATGACGCTTCCGGTGGTCTCGGCGATTCTGGTGGACCGGGTCCTGCCGAGCGCCGACCGCCCGCTGCTGTACGCCGTGGTCGGTGCGACGGTCGTCGCGTGCCTTGCGCACGGTGCGGTCGGGGTGGTGCGCAGCCGGATGCTGGAGGCGGTGCGCCGGCGCGCCGACGGTGAGCTCACCGGCGCCGCCGTCGCGCACCTGCTGGCATTGCCGTATGCATACTTCGCTCGCCGGGGAACCAGTGACGTGGTGCAGCGGGTGTCGAGCGTCGGGGCGATTCGGGAGCTGCTCACCGGACCCGTCGTGGCGGCGGTGCTCGACGGGCCGTTGGCGCTGACGTACCTCGCTCTGCTGCTGTGGTGGGCGCCGATGCTCGGCGTCACGCTGATGGTGCTCGCGACGGTGCAGATCGTCCTGATCGTGGGCACCGGCCGCCGGGTCGGTCAGCTCGGTCAGGAGGAGTTGCGCGCGCACGCCCTCGCCGAGGGACGCCTGCTCGAGACCGTGAACGGCATCGAGACGGTGAAGGCCTCCGGTTCCGAGGCGGCTGCGGCCGCGCAGTGGCACGCTCTGTTCACCACCGCCCTGGACGCGGCGTCGCGCAGCGGCCGCCTCGAGGGCGTGGTCGAATCGCTGGTGGCCGGTCTCAGGGTCGCGGCGCCCGCGGTCCTGATGATCGTCGGCGTCGTCGGCGTGCTGGACGGACGGCAGACGCTCGGCGCCATGATCGCCGCGAACGGGATCGCGCTCGCCGCGCTCGCCCCGCTCGGCTCGGTGGTGTCGGTGCTGCAGCGGCTGCAGTTCGCGGCGGCCCACCTGGCCCGGCTGCGGGACATCGTCGACAGCGACGTCGAACAGCACGGCCGGAGCGTGCGGCCCGCCCCGGCACTCAGCGGCGCGATCTCGCTGCGCGGTGTCGGATTCCGGTACGACCCGCGCTCGCCGTGGGTGGTGCGCGACATCGACTGCGACATCCCCGCCGGGTCGACGGTGGCGCTGGTGGGACCGTCCGGCTCCGGCAAGAGCACCCTCGCCCGCCTGCTGCTCGGACTCTACGAGCCGACGGAGGGACGGGTGCTGTTCGACGGACACGACGCCGCGGACCTGGAATCCCGTTCGCTGCGCGCGCAGTTCGGGGTGGTGACGCAGAACAGCGCCCTGTTCACCGGGACCGTCGCGCAGAACATCGCCGCGGGTCGGGCGGCGGCCTCCCTCCCCCGCATCGTCGAGGCCGCGAAACTGGCGCACATCCACGACGCGATCGTCGCCATGCCGATGGGGTACGAGACGATGCTGCGGGACGGGTCGGGCCTGTCCGGTGGGCAGTGCCAACGGATCGCGCTTGCGCGGGCGGTGCTCGGCGCGCCCCGGGTGCTGTTGCTCGACGAGGCGACCAGCGCCCTCGACGCCGCGACCGAAGCGTCGGTCGTGGCGTCGCTGGGAGGGCTGCGCCAGACCCGGATCGTCATCGCGCACCGGCTCAGCACCGTCCGCACCGCAGATGTGATTATCGTGCTCGACGACGGCAGGATCGTCGAAAGGGGCGGCCATCACGAACTGCTGAGCCGGGACGGGCGGTACGCGGAACTCGTCGCCCTGCAGACGCGGTAGGTGGCCGGCCGCACTCACCCGGCCGCACTCACCCGACCGCGACGATCCGCATCGGGATCAGGGGGCGCCCACCGCCCAGGGGACTCGATCCGTCGTCGCCCGCCGCGGCGACCTCCTCGAGCGCCCGCAGGCCGGGTTCTCCGACGGTGCCGAACACCGAATACTGCGGCTGCAGCAGGGAATCGCCGAACACGAGCAGGAACTGACATCGAATACTGGCCGAACTGGTGCCCACCGTCTTCCGTGACCACCTGGTCCTGGGGTACGAGATCCTCAAATGGGAAACGGATACGCCACGACCGACGATCTACCATCCGCTGACCCGCAGGATCG